>NZ_JBNCKT010000022.1:0-12919 GCF_049841675.1 Micromonospora sp. DT4 | reverse complement strand
CCGACGCGACCAAGGCCGACGCGACCACCACGGGCGATACCGACGGTACGACGAGCACCGGCGGGAAGACGGCCGACGCCACGAAACCCGCTGCCGCCAAGGGCACGGCGGGCAAGGACGGCGAGAAGCCCCAGGGCGTCAAGGCGGGTGACGACGGCGAGGCGAAGCCGGTCGAGCCCGACCGCTGGGAGGCGTTCGCCTCGGCCCCGGAGCCCCGGCCCACCTGGCTCACCCGGGCCGCCCGGCCGGTCGGCCGGTTCCTGGTCCACGAGTGGACCCTGGCGGCCCTCGCCTCGCTGGCGCTGGCCGTGCTGATGACCTGGCCGACGTTGCGCTACCCGCGCTACACCCTGCCACAGGACACCTGGGACCCGAGCCTCCAAGCGTGGCAGATGGCATGGTCCGGGCACATCCTCCTGGCCGACCCGGCGCGCCTGTGGCAGGCGAACACGTTCTTCCCGGAGCTGTGGAGCTTCGCGTTCTCCGACACGCTGCTCGGCTACGCGCCGGCCGGGATGCTCGGCAGCGGCCCCGAGGACGCGGTGCTGCGCTACAACATCATGTTCGTGCTGGCGCACGCGCTCGCCACGTTCGGGGCGTACGCCCTGGCCCGGCAGTTGGGCGCCGGTCGGATCGGCGCCGCCGTCGCCGGGGTCGGCTACGCGTACGCGCCGTGGCTGCTCGCCCAGGCCGGGCACCTGCACGTGCTCTCCAACGGTGGCATCCCGCTGGCCCTCGCGATGCTCGCGCGAGGGCACGGCTGGTCGCTACGGCGCGGCTACCGGCCCGAGCTGCGGCACGACGGCTGGGTGTACGCCGGTTGGCTGGTGGCGGCCTGGCAGATCAGCCTCGGCTTCGGCATCGGCCTGCCGTTCGCGTACTTCCTGGCTGGCGGGGTGCTGGCCACCGCCGTGCTGTTCGCCGTGAAGCGGCTGCGCTCCGGTCGGGCCGTGCCGTTCGGCCGCCGGCTCCTCGCGGCCGACCTGGTCGGCGGGGTGTTCTTCGCCGGGGTGGGCGCGCTGATGGCTCTCCCGTACTTCCAGGTGACCGAGCTGCACCCGTACGCCGAACGGACCGTCGGCGACATCTCCATCTTCTCGCCGCCGGCGTCCGGCTTCGTGACCGCGCCCGCCGAGTCGCGGATCTGGGGTGGGTTGCACGAGGGTGCCCGCGCGGCGCTGCCGTTTCCTGCGGAGATGACGCTGCTGCCGGGGTTCGTGCTCTACGCGCTGGCTTTCGGCGGGCTGTTCTTCTCGGTCTGGCGGCGGCGGCACCGATTGTTCCTGCTCGCCGGTGTGCTGGTCACGATGGTGTTCGCGATGGGCACCCGCTTCTTCGACGGCACCTTCACCTATGTGCCGCTGTTCGAGCACGCGCCGGGCTGGAACGCGCTGCGTACCCCCGGGCGGTTGATGCTCTGGATCACGTTGCTGCTCGCGCTGCTCGCGGCGGGCGCGGTCACCGCCCTCACCGATCGGGTCCGTGAGCTGGCCGCGCAGCGGATCCCGTCCTGGCCGGGCCCGTGGCTGCGGATCGCCGCATTGCTGCCGCTGCTGTTGGTCACCGTCGAAGGGCTGAACGCCACCCCGCACCCGGTGGTGCCGACGCAACCCGCCGCGCTGCGCTCGGCGGAGGGTCCGCTGCTCGTGCTGCCCAGCGACCAGGGCCTCGACCAGCACGTGATGCTCTGGTCGACCAGCGGATTCCCGGACGTGGCGAACGGGGGCAGCGGCTTCACGCCCCGGCAGCTCGACGACGTCCGCCGGGTCAGCCAGTCGTTCCCCGACCAGACGAGCATCGACTACCTGCGGACGCTCGGTGTGCGGACGGTGGTGCTGCTGCGCGACGAGGTACCCGGTACGCCGTGGGAGATCACCATCGACGCACCGGTCGAGTCGCTCGGCATCACCCGCCAGGAGGTCGGCGACGCGGTGGTGTACCGGCTCTGACGCCTCCTCAGGCGGTGACGCTCACGGCTTCGGGTTCGTTGGTCGTCGGCTGGCGACGCCATCGGTCCAGCCAGGGTGCGTCCGGTGCGCCGTCGAGGACACCGCCGTCCGGGTCGTCGGGGTAGTTGGCGCGTACCGCGTCCTGCTCGGGGTGCAGGATCTCCCGGACGACCAGTACGCACAGGGTCACCACGGTCGCCAGCCGGAGCGTCGACGCCAGCACGAACACCCCTTCGGGGAAGACGGGACGGCTGGTCGCCGCGCCGAGCAGTTCGCCGTAGAAGGCCACGAAGTAGCAGACCTCGGCGAGCTGCCAGGCCAGGAAGGCACCCCACTTCGGCCGGGCCAGCACCACCAGCGGCAGCATCCAGAGCACGAACTGCTGGGACCAGACCTTGCTGAAGATGAGGAACGCGGCGACCACCAGGAAAGCGAGCTGGGCGAGCCGCGGCCGGCGCGGCGCCCGCAGCGCCAGCACGGCCACCCCGAGGCAGGCCAGCGCGAACAGGGCGTACGAGATGGTGTTGAGGGTCGGGGTGTTGGTGTTCAACCATTCGAACGGGCCCTGCTGGCCAGGGTCGTTGCCGACCTTGCCGTCGAGGTAGCGCCCGATGTACCAGAGCGTGCCCCAGTCGATCGGCCGCGTGGTGTTCAGCTCGAAGAACCGGCCCCAGTTGTCCGGGTTGGCCCGGTAGGCGGGCAGGTTCACCAGCACCACGGCCACCACCGCTGCGCCCAGGGCGGTCAGCGCGGCGCGGAGTCGGTTGGCCCGTAGGGCCAGGACGAGGATCGGCCCCAGCAGGAACAGCGGCCAGAGTTTCGCCGCGCCGGCCAACCCGAGGAGCACGCCGGCCGCCGCCGGTTGTCGTCGGGCCCAGGCCAGCAGACCGAACGCCGCCAACCCGATGGCGAGCAGATCCCAGTTGACGGTGGCGGTGAGCACCAGCGCCGGGGCGAGTGCGAACAACGCGGCGTCCCAGGGTCGTCGGCGGCGCAGCGCGAGGATCACCGCCACGGTGGCCACGGCGAGCGCGCCCAGCACGAGCGCGTTGAGGTTGTAGAACCACTGGCCCTGGTTGATGCTCGGGTCACCCTTGCCGATCGCGTGCACCGGCAGACCGAGGGCCCCCATGAAGTAGCCGGTCAGCACCGGATATTCCACCGGGTGGTCCCGGTAGGGCACCTTGCCCTCGTTGAGGCCCTCGGCGTAGTAGAGGGCGAGCACGTCGGTGTAGCAGAACCGGTTGTACTGCACGTTGTTCTGCCATGCGCCGTCCTGGCACGGCGATTTCTGCACCCAGTGCAATGCGAGCGTGAGGCAGGCCAGCGCCAGGACGATCCGGACGGCGGTCCAGAATCGGCGTTCCGGGCCGGCCGGCCGGTCCAGCACCGTCGCGTGGTCGCCGAGCGGTCCGCCGATGGCGCCGGAGAGGCCGCGGACGAACCCGTCGGAGCGGGACGGGTGGTCGGTGGTTCCGGCGTCGTCGATGCCGGGCGTCGACTGAATGCTCATAAAGAGGCATCCTGCCGTACTCGCAGCGATGAGTCATGTACTCGTCGATGACGGCCGCCCGGGTCAGAGCTCGCGCGGCCGTCGTCGACGAGCGACCGGTGCCGCTACGCCGACCGCCGGCCGGACAGGTCGTCCGGCCGGCGGCGGCGTGTGCGCTGTGGCTGTCAATCCATGGTGGTCAGTGGTCAGTGGTCAGGTCGGGCGGCGGCTAACCGCCGTTCGGACCACCGGGTCCGCCCGGGTTGGTGCCCCCGGGGTTGCCGCCGTTCCGTGGGCAGAACGGATTGGTCAGCGGGTCACAGGTCTGCCCCGGCTGTCCAGGCTGACCTGGTTGCCCCGGCACCGGTGGCGGTGGCGGTGGCGCCGCCGGTGCCTTGCCGTTGCCCTTGGTGACGTCGCCCTCGCCGGTGACGGTGGGCAGGGGGATCTCCTCCTGCCCCTTGAGGGCGGTGTTCATGTACTTCTCCCAGATCGGACCGGGAAGGGTCGAACCGCCGACCGGATTACCATTCGCGAGGCGGATCTGGGGCTTCTTCGGATCCCGACTGCCCACCCAGACGGCCGTGGCGACCTGCGGGGTGTAGCCGACCGTCCAGGCTTGCGAGTTGTCCTCGCTGTCGTACTCCCAGGTGCCCGTCTTGGCGGCGGCCTGACGGCCGTCTTCGAGCGAGAGATGGTTGGGGGCGGGGATCTGCTTCAGAACCCCGGTGACCTCATCGGTGATCTTCTTGTCGATCCGCTGCTCCGGCTTGATGCGCTCGCTGCCGACGACCTTCCACTTGCCGGTGTCCTTGTCCTGCTGCTCCACCTTGATGACGAAGTGCGCCTTGATGTACTTGCCGTCGTTGGCGAACGTCGCCATCGCGTTCGCGTGGTCGAACACGGTGAGCGGGTACTTGCCGAAACCGGTGTAGTTGTCGAACGGGTTCGGCCCCTTCTTCGACAGGTCGAACGCCTTGGGCGGGTCAACGCCCCACATGGTGGTCACGCCGGCCTTGCGGGCCATGTCGACCACCTTCTCGGCGCCGATCTCCTTACTGACCCAGTAGAACGGCACGTTGTACGACTGGATCGTCGACTCTTCGAGGGTGCAGTTCTTGCCGCACTTGAGGTTGGTGCGGCCGGCGTTGCCGATCGCGACTGCGGAGCCCTCGGGCTTGTACGGCGTGGGGTCCCAGTGCGACTTCACCGAGATGCCGGCCTCGATCGCGGCGGCCAGGGTGTAGACCTTCATCGACGAACCCGGCGAGTGACCGCCGGTCAGGTCGCCGTTCTTGTCGGTGTTCTTGCCGGCGTAGTCGAAGTCGGCACCGCTGTCACCGCCGTAGTAGGCGAGCACGCGGCCCTTCTTCGGGTCGATCGAGACCACCGCCGCCATCAGGTTCTTGGGCTGGTCGTTGAGCTCCGAGCCCTTCTTCGACTGCATGGCGACGTTCTCGGCGGCCGCCTGGAGCTTCGGATCGATGGTCGTGGTGATCCGGTAGCCGCCGTCCCGCAGCCCGTCGACACAGCTCGTCTTGCCCTCCGCGCCGCTGTCGGAGCAGAGGCCCATCGCGTCCATCTCCTGACGGACGTAGTTGATGACGTTGCCCCGGGGGCTGTCGACGCCGAAGCCGTTGCCGCCCTTCTTCGGTGGCAGCACCTTCGGGTACTCGGTGGGCGCCGGCGGATGGTTGGCGGAGTCCAACCAACCCTCCTTCTTCATCCCGCCGATCACGTAGTCCCACCGGGTCTTGGCATCGGTTGGGTTGACCGCCGGGTCGTAGCCCTTGTGGGTGTCGCTTGCCACCGGCTGCTTGATCAACGCGGCCAGGACGGCACCCTCGGCGGGACTGAGCTTGATCGCCGGCTTGCCGAAGTACGTCTGTGCCGCCGCCTCGATGCCGTACGCGCCGCGTCCGAAGTAGATGACGTTCAGGTAGTGCTGCATGATCGTCGGCTTGTCGTACTTTTCGTTCAGCTTGGAGGCGAGGATAGCCTCCTTCACCTTCCGGCCGTACGTGTCGTCCTTGAGGTTCTCGAACGCGTTGCGGGCGTACTGCTGCGTGATCGTCGAGGCGCCCTGCTTGTCACCGTTGGTGACGTTGTTCCACCCGGCGCGGACGATGCCCTTGTAGTCGACGCCCGAATGCCGGTAGAAGTTCCGGTCCTCGGCGGCGGCAACCGCGTCCTGCACGTGCTGTGGGATCTGGTCGATGGTGACGAAGGTGCGGTTCTCGCTGCCCAGCTTCGCTAGCGCGGTCTTGCCGTCCTTGGCGTAGACGGTGGTGGACAGCGGCAACGGCATCTCGTCAGGCATGACGACATTTGTCGAGTAGTAGGTGAACCCGACCACGCCGACGCCAGCGAGCATGATGAAGACCGCGAACCCGGCGATCATCAGGTTCATCCGCTTGCGCTTCTTGGCCCGGGCCGCAGCGGCCGGGTCACCCGCGCCGCGACCGCCCCGGCCACCGCGACCGGGCCCGTTCGGGCCGGCCGGGCCACCGGGACCACCGGGACCACCCGGCCCACCGGAGACCGGGGAGACACTCGCCCGGGCGACTGCCGCACGGCCGCCCACCGACGCGGAGCCGACGCTGGCCCGGCCCGCCGAGGCGGCGCCAACGGCGGCGGTGCCCACCCGGGCCCGACCGGCGGGCGCTCCCGGCGCCGGTGACACCGGAACGGACGCCCGACCGGCGCCGGCACGACCCGCGGCCGCACCCGGCGCCGGGGAAACGGGCACCGAGGCCCGGCCGCTCCGGCCGGGCGTGGCCGAACCCACCGATGCTGATCCGGCGGCGGCGCCACCGGGCGGGGGCACGGAGGCCGAGCCACCGACCGACGCACGACCGCCGGCGGCCCTCGGTGTCACCGAGGCCCCGCCGGGGGGCGCCGCGGGCTCCGCGGAGGACCAACCACCTGCGCGGGAGTCACCGCCGGGTCTGCGGTACGCGTCGTCCGCGCCCGGTCCGGGGTCACCGTCCGGGCCCGGGTACTGGGCACGACCGCGCGCGGAGCTGGGATCGCCGTACGAGTTCATTCTTCACACCCTGCCGGTCGCGGTGGGGCGCGACAGCGCCGCCACCGGGTTGCCGTGAGTTGTTTCACCCGGGACGCCGGCGCGAGGGTGCCGGTTCGCCAGGGTCATTGCTGAATCAATCGGGCCAATCGGACCAACGAGTGGTCGACCATCCCGGGTCATGTCCACGGCCCCGGAGCCGGTCGAACCAACTGGGATCACCGTTGCGCCTCTCGCCTCCGCCGACCCACGCCCTCGGCCGCGTCCTGCTCGTCGGCGCCGACACCGTCGCCGTCGCCGGTGAGACCGTCCCGGCCGAGCAGGTACTGCTCGACGAGATGGTTCCAGTCACAGCCGAGGCACACCTCCACCACGAAGACCTGGAACTCACGTAGCGTCATCGCCAGCGCGGGCAACTCGGCCAGCGTGCGGGCCTGGCCGGCGGACTGCTTGAGTTCGTCCCCGTAAATGTAGTGGACCAGGGTCAGATTCTCACTGCGACAGATCGGGCAGCGCTGGTCGGTCGGTTCACCGTGGAACCGCGCAGCGTTCTTCAGGTACGGCGACGCGTCGCACACGTCGTACGTGCCGACGCGGCCAGCCAGGAGCTCACGCAGGACTGCTCGCTTCTGAAGCGAGTAGTCGACCACCCGGCGAGACGTGCGCATGCCGAGAAGGGTACGCGGTCCGGCCCGACGAGGCGACCACGGTCACGATGCGTGACGGCAGCATCCCGGAACGGGGGTTTGTGCTGGCCGGCGCCAGCCGCTAACGTGCGATGTATCGGTCCGATACATCGCGGTGGTTACCGCTCCGCGCCGGAGGGTAAAGAGAGGGTGGCCTGTGCTCGAATTCGCCATCCTCGGCCTCCTGCAGGAGTCTCCGATGCACGGCTACGAGCTGCGCAAGGAGTTGACCGCCAAACTCGGCGCGATCCGGGCGGCGATCAGCTACGGCTCGCTCTACCCGACCCTGCGCAGGTTGCAGGCGGCGGGCTGGATCACCGAAGCCGCCGAGACACCCGCCACCGCCGAGGAGGTTCCCGCGCTGACCAGCCGACGAGGTCGGGTGGTCTACAAAATCACCGCGGAGGGCAAGGAACGCTTCGCCCAGCTCATCGCACAGGCCGGGCCCGAGACGTACGACGACACGGGTTTCGGTGTGCACTTCGCGTTCTTCGCCCGGACCGACCAGGCGACCCGCCTGCGCATTCTGGAGGGTCGCCGCCGCAAGATCGAGGAACGTCGCGAAGGCCTTCGCGACGTGCTGGGCCGGGCGGCCGAGCGCCTCGACGCTTACACCTTGGAACTGCAGCGCCACGGCCTGGACGCCTGTGAGCGCGAGGTCCGCTGGCTGGAGGAGCTCATCGCCAACGAGCGCTCCGGCCGAGCCCCGACGGTCCCGAACATCGGGACAGCCGGCGGCCGACGAGAAGACAACAGCCCGCCTCCGCCTGGAGAGACCAGGAATGAGCGGCCGTGACAGAAAAGAAGGAGGCAGACGCTATGGGCTCCGTCCGCGTCGCCATCGTCGGTGTGGGTAACTGCGCCTCGTCCCTGGTTCAGGGCGTCGAGTACTACCGGAACGCCAACCCGAACGACCGCGTCCCGGGTCTCATGCACGTCGCCTTCGGCGACTACCACGTCAACGCCGTGGAGTTCGTCGCGGCATTCGACGTGGACGCCAAGAAGGTGGGCATGGACCTCGCGGAGGCGATCGTCGCCAGCGAGAACAACACCATCAAGCTCTGCGACGTACCGCCGACCGGCGTGACCGTGCAGCGCGGTCCGACCTTCGACGGTCTGGGCCAGTACTACCGCGAGATCGTCGAGGAGTCGGACGCCACCCCGGTCGACGTGGCGCAGGCACTGCGCGACGCGCAGGTCGACGTCGTCGTCTGCTACCTGCCGGTCGGCTCCGAGCAGGCCGCCAAGTTCTACGCTCAGGCGGCGATCGACGCCGGCTGCGCGTTCGTCAACGCCCTGCCGGTCTTCATCGCCTCCGACCCGGAGTGGGCGCAGAAGTTCACCGACGCGGGCCTGCCGATCGTCGGTGACGACATCAAGAGCCAGGTCGGCGCCACCATCGTGCACCGCGCCCTCGCGAAGCTCTTCGAGGACCGTGGCGTCGAGCTGCTGCGCACCTACCAGCTCAACTTCGGCGGCAACATGGACTTCATGAACATGCTGGAGCGCAAGCGGCTGGTCTCGAAGAAGATCTCGAAGACCCAGTCGGTCACCTCGCAGATCCCGCACGAGATGAGCAAGAGCGACGTGCACATCGGCCCGTCGGACCACGTGCCGTGGCTGGACGACCGCAAGTGGGCGTACATCCGCCTGGAGGGTCGCTCCTTCGGCGACACCCCGCTCAACGCCGAGCTCAAGCTCGAGGTGTGGGACTCGCCGAACTCGGCCGGTGTCATCATCGACGCCGTCCGGGCCGCGAAGATCGCGCTGGACCGCAAGATCGGCGGCCCGATCCTGTCGGCCTCGTCGTACTTCATGAAGTCCCCGCCGGTGCAGTACGCCGACCACGACGCCCACCAGGCCGTCGAGGAGTTCATCGCCGGCGAGGTCGAGCGCTGACCCGCTGAACCACCAGCAGCATCGGCGAGGGCCGGGTCCGACAGAGCCCGGCCCTCGCCGCGTCCCGGCACCGCCAGTGCGGCGATCGGTGGCAGCTCAGCAGCACGCTGCTCGGCGTGTCGAGCCGCTCGGCAACCAACGATCAGCGGGTCAGGACCAGGCATGCCGCAGCGCGACGGCGGCCTCCAACTCCAGCAGCGTGACCTTGCGCGGCAGGCCCCCGCCGAAGCCGACCAGCTTGCCGCCCGCGCCGACGATCCGGTGGCACGGCACAATCACCGGCACCGGGTTGCGGTTGCAGGCCACCCCCACCGCCCGCGCCGCGCCCGGGTCGCCGACCAGCCGCGCCACCTCGCCGTACGTCAGCGTCTCGCCGTACGGAATGCGGATCATCTCGCGCCACACCGCCCGCTCGAACTCGGAGCCGCGCGCAGCGGAGACGGGCACGGTGAACGCCGTCAGCTCACCAGCGAAGTACGCCCGCAGCTCGGCCACGGCCTGCCGGGACAGCGAATCGCCGGGCTCGTCGGCAGCCCCTTCTACCCGGCCGAAGTGGGCTCCGCAGACACTCGTACCGTCGGTAGCCACGGAGAACTCGCCGATCGGCGAGTCGAGCACGGTCCAGCGCATGTCGCCATTGTCCCGCGCGTCGAGGCTGGACGAGCTGACCAGCCGCCCGGAGGTGACGCGATGACCCACGCGACTGGACGAGATGCTCCGCAGGGCCGTACGCGATCTCGCCGGCGGCGCCGCGGCCGCTCCGGGGCTCGCCGCCCGGGCGCTCGGCCGGGGTCGCCGGCTGCGCCGCCGGCGACGGCTGACCGTCGGCGCGGCGGCGGTCGTCGCGGCGGCGGTGCCGTTCGTGCTGCTCCGACCCCGGCCGGCCCCGACCCCGGCGACGCCGCCCCCGACCGTGACTCCGTCACCCTCGATCACCTCGTCACCGTCGATCCGGCCCACCCCGGGAGCGAACTGGACCGCCAAGCCGTTGGTGCTGCCCGCTGACTGGGTGGTGACACGGGCACAGGCCTCCGGCGGTTCGGGCAACGGATTCCTGCTGGACCGCAGCCGGGGCCGCTACGTTCCCACCGACCGCTACGACGGCATCTTCCCGGCACCGAGCGGGTCGCTGGTGGCGGTCGTTCACCACCAGTCAGCTGGACCACTTCGGCTTCGTCGTGGTCGGTCGGGACGGCAAGAGGCGTACGCATCCGGTGTCCCGGCAGCGCTACTTCTGCACCGACCAGTGCTCCTTCGTCTGGGCCCGAGACGGCCGGGAGGTGGCACTGCCACAGACCGCCAAGGGCAAGCCACGGTTTGAGTCGATCCGGCATCCTCGAAGTGGCATGCAGATGTTCTCCGCCGACGACGGACAACCGACCCGGTCAGAACCGCTACCTGGCGATCCCGCCGGGCCGTGGGCCTGGTCGCCGGACGGTCGCCTGGTCGTCGTGCAGGGCCAGCAGGAGCCGCTGCTGGTGGAGACCGCCACCGGGCGGGTCGTCAACCCGCTGCCGGTCGCCGACGCCGTCTGGGCCGGCGACGACCGGCTGCTCTACCGGCAGCCGTACAAGGGTGACTTCGTGCTCGCCGACACTGCGGGGCGCGAACTCGTCCGCCAGCCGCTGCCCGAACAGCTCTCGGAGTTGGAGGTGAGCGTGGCGCCACGCTGAGCCGTTCGACAGGTCATCGCCGTTGCGCGGCGCCGATACCGTGCAGGTCGTGGCCACGGGGACGCTCGTCTTTCTGATCATCGGTGGAGCCGGTGTCGCGGTGCTGGCGCTCGCCCTGCTCGGCAGCGAGCTAATCCACTTCGGGCACCCCGATGTGGACGGGCCGATCTCCACCGAGACGGTGGCGGGCTTCGCCGGAGCGTTCGGGTTCGGCGGGGCGATCGTCAACGAGCTGCTCGGTGCGCGTACCCCCGGAATGATCGCGGGCGCGGCGGCCGGCGGCCTGCTCGCGGCCGTGCCCACGGCGTGGCTGGCGTCGCGGTTCAGCCGGGCGGCGCGCAACATGCGCACCGACCCCACCCCCACCCGCGACGACCTGGTCGGCGCGCTCGGCCTGGTCGTCACGCCGGTGCCCGTCGACGGGTACGGCGAGGTGCGGGTACGCGTCGCCGGCCACCCGGTCAAGCTCAACGCCCGCGCCGACCAGCCAATCCCCATGGGCGCGCAGATCTTCGTCGTGCACGCGCTCAGCGAAACCAGCGTGCACGTCGAAACCTACTGATTCCTCCTCGCAGACGGGACCCCCCTTCCATGCCCCTGTTGATAGCTGTCGGCGGCGCGGTCGTCCTCGCGCTCGTCCTGGTGTTGTTCGTGCTCTCCCGGATCAAGGTGGCCGGCCCGAACGAGGCGTTCATCGTCACGGGCCGCAAGGGGCGCACCACGCACACCGCCGACGGCGGCCGGTCGACCGACACCTCCGGGCAGAAAGTGGTGCTCGGGGCTTCGGTCTTCGTGCTCCCGGTGGTGCAGAAGCTCCAGTCGCTCGACCTGTCCAGCCGGCGGATCGACGTCGGCATCCGGGGCGCGGTCAGCAAGCAGGGCATCCGTGCCGACCTGCACGGCGTGGCGATCGTCAAGGTCGGAGGCACCGAGGACGCGATCCGGGCGGCGGCCCAGCGATTCCTGCACCAGCAGGACGAGATCGACAACTTCACCCGGGAGGTGCTGGCCGGCGCGTTGCGCTCGATCGTCGGCCGACTCACCGTCGAGGAGGTCATCCGGGACCGGGCGGCGTTCGCCAGCGCCGTGGCCGAGGAGGCCGAACACTCGATGACCAACCAGGGTCTGGTGCTCGACACCTTCCAACTCCAGGACATCCTCGCCGAGGGCTCCTACCTGCAGGACCTGGGCCGACCCGAGTCCGCCCGGGTGCTCAAGGACGCGGCCATCGCCGAGGCACGGGCGCGGCAGCAGGCCGAGCAGGAGCGGCTGCTCGCCGAGGAGGCCATCGCCGAGGCGAACCGCAACCTCGCCCTCAAGCAGGCCGGCATCCAGGCGGAGATCGACGCGGCGAAGGCCAGGTCGGCCGCTGCTGGGCCGCTGGCCCAGGCGGAACGGGACCAGGCGATCCTCTCCGAGCAGCAGAAGGTGGCCGAGCGCAACGCCGAGCTGAAGCAGCGCCAACTGGACACCGAGGTGCGCAAGCCGGCCGACGCCGCCCGGTACAAGGTCGAGCAGGAGGCCGAGGCGGCCCGCAACGCGGCAGTGCTCAGCGCCGACGCGCAGCGCCAGGCGGTCATCGCCGCCGCGCAGGCCTCCGCCGAGCAGGCGCGGCTCACCGGTGAGGGCGAGCGCGCCCGGCGTGCGGCACTCGCCGAGGCGAACGCGATCGAGGGCGCCAAGGAGGGTGAGGCCGAGCAGCGGCGGCGTTCCGCGATCGCCGAGGCGGTCGAGCGCGAGGGTCAGGCCGAGGCTGCGGCCATCCTGGCCAAGGGCGAGGCCGAGGCCGACGCGATGGCCCGCAAGGCCGAGGCGTTCGCCGCGTACGGCGAGGCTGCGGTACTGGACCTGCTGGTCAAGGTCCTGCCGCAGGTCGTCGAGGCGGCCAGCGCTCCGATCGGGGCGATCGACAAGATGACTGTCATCTCCACCGAGGGGGCGTCGTCGCTGACGAAGTCGGTGGCCGGCAACGTGGCACAGGGATTGCAGCTCGGCAGCGACCTCACCGGCATCGACCTGGCCGGCCTGCTCGCCCGGCTGGGCTCGGCCTCCACCCCGGGGGGCAACGGCACCCCGGCGGGCAGGAACCCGTCCGTGGACGGAACCGCCGTCGAAACGCGCTAGTGCAGCTCCGCGTTAATTCTTGAGGGGTCAGGACCAGGCGGTGGGGTCGCCGAGGTAGAGCCCGCAGGCGC
>NZ_JBNCKT010000021.1:0-64249 GCF_049841675.1 Micromonospora sp. DT4 | reverse complement strand
ACGCTTGGTCAGCTGCTGCAGCAGCCCGCCCTCACCGGTCAGTTGCAGGCCCGAGGTCCGGGCCTGCTCGACGAGCTCGCCGATCAGGTCGTCGTTCGCCCCGGCCGGCAGGCCAGGCTGCTTCTTCTTCGCCACCGCGGCAGTATCCACGGCGTCAGTCGTCATGGTCATCAGGTGCGTCTTTCTTGATCAGGAGTTACACCGTTCTTTTTACAGTCCCGTTTTCACACATTTCAGGACGCCTCGGGTCAGTTCTTGGAGTTCGTCGACGTTGTTTTCCATGACAGGGAGGTTGCCGAGTTTGGCGATCGCGTCGACCCAGTGTTGTTTCTGTTCGACGGTGAGTTTGTTGCGGTTGTTTTCGATGAATCTGGTGGCGTCGGTGAATTTCTCTGCCTTGATGATGGTGCCGAGGACGTGGAGTAGTGATGCGGAGATGTCGGTGGCGCCGACAGCGGTGACCATAGCGGCCAGGCGTTTGGTGGTGAGGCCGCCTTCGAGGCCGGCGTCGAGTTTTCCGGCGGTGGCGAGGTCGCCCACGGCGGTGAGCAGGGTGGCGGGTCGGTCCGCCGTGTCGGCGAGGGCGTAATCGAAGACGATGTCGGCGTGGTCGGTCGCGCCGAACTCGAGGATCGGGGCGTAGCGGCTCAGCTCGGGTTGGTCGGGTACCCGTTTGATCATCTGCTTGACGTGGGCCAGGTTGTCGCGCATCTGCTGCGGTGACCAGCGCTGGCTCGCCTTGGCGAACACGGGGCGGGCGGCGGCGAGGTCGGGTGCCCAGATCAACTCGCCGAGAGTGTCATCGACTCGGGTGACGGCCGCGGTGGGGTCAGCGAGTGCGGCGGCATCACGCACGGCATCGGCAGTGATGTCCTGCCACAAGCGCGCGGGGGCGAGGGTGTGCTCGCCTCGCCGGGAGGCGGTGGCCTTCCAGTAGGGATCGAGACGGATGCTGGTGTTGTCGGGTCGTTGCAGGGTGGGGTGCAGGATCGTGGCGCCGTACCGTTCGACCACGGTGAGTAACTCGGAGTTGATCGTGGCCCGGGCGAGTACCACCGGCAGTCGGGCGCGTTGGGCGAGTTGTTCGAGTAGATAGTTCAGAGCGGCGATGTCGGATTCGAGCGCGGGCGTGCTGGGATGCGGGGCGCAGAGCAGGACTACCGGGTGATCGGCGTCGGCCGCCTCGGTCAGTTGATTGACCAACGTGCGCCACGCAGGCGTGTGGGACTTGCCGATCACGTACACGTGGGAGTGCTTGGTGACACCATCGCGCAGCCGCACCGACCAACTCGGCGCACTGGTCGCCTCGGCGTTCTCGACCTCACCTGAGCGTTGCTCGGAGTTCGAGTGCGCGAGGACGTCCGGCTCGGCGGCCGCGGCGAGCCCGTCGGATGGGTAGACGACGGGTTCGCCCACAGGGGTGGCTATCGCGGCCTGGTCGACCGTCGGCTGTGGGATCTCGTGCGACAGGGCAATGAGGGCCAGTCCGGTTGTGTCCCGGGGTAGCCGTCCCAGTTGCCCCGTCTGCGGGTCGATGACGGCGACTCCGCGCTCATCGCGGATGCCAACAAGAACGTGGTTGACCTGCCCCGGAGGTCGACGCACAGCGATGAACGCCCGTGATCCGGCAACGGCCGCCCGTAGCGCCCGCACGCCCGCCTCAATGGTCGGGATCTCATACACCTGGTGCTGACCATCGGCCAGATCCAACACTTGCTGCTGATAGTTGAGCAGATCACCGCCGTACAGCGGATCGGTGGTGGCCGCCTCATACACCACCGTCCCGTCCCGGAATGACATATCCAGGCAGAGCGCGGCGACGACACAGTTAGTCTCGTGCTCGCCACCAACATCACGACCGGGATTAACCCGATCCAGCCAGCCATACACCTCACGCAACGACTCGTTAGTGTAGTCAGACGGCACTGCCCACGTCTCGACATCAACATCGGTCAACCGCCCGAACCGCGCGGTGCGAATATCCCAGACCTCCCCCGCACCCTCCGATCCACTGGGCTGCTCCCGCACCGATGCTGGCGGCACAACGGCCACCCCCACACCAGAACCAGACGAGGTAGACGACACAGACGGACCAGCCAAACGCGACGCTTCTTCGGACGACATCAACGTATCAATATGCTCACCATCCCCCGCGGGCGCGACAGTTATCCCGCATTTCTCCATGGCGGCAGCAATCACACCCCCCGGATCGCTATATCCGTAGCGTCCTATGCTGTGCACCCAAACGCCAATTTTAACGATCTCTCCCGTGCGCGGAACGGGCCATTTCGTTGACTTGGCGAGGATAGACCCGCGCTTGTCGGGATTCTTCTCATGCCAATCAAGCAACGCAGCAATGCTGTCGTTCACCGCATCGGCGCGTTGCTGCCCTGTCACAGAAGGAAGTTTCGGCGAAATCCGCACAATTCCGCCAAAGCCAAGGGGTCTGCCAATGCAATAGGGCTCGAATCCCAAGCTTTCCAGGGTGTCGTAAAGATCCTCCCCCCGAGCCACCACCCCATGCTCTCTCAAGAGGTGTAGCTCTTGACCAAGTGGGTAGCCTGGCTCTCTTGCAATGGTCGGGACAAAGTCTCGAGAGGGCATTCTGCCGAGGTGGCTGGGGTTTTCTGCTACCCAAATTTTGAGAATTCTTACTAGGTCCCTCCACCTGCCACCCCCCTCTCGCGGTCTAAATAGCCGAGATTTAGGGTCCGATCGGATAGTTGCCGTCCTGGTTGGGGCGTCAAGGAATTCGTGGTGTCGATGAGGCTGCTCCAGGCCGGGCACTTCTAATATCAGCGTAGTAATACGCGGACCAATATGCCGACCGCGCTTTATGGGCAAGGCAGTTATACCGCATTTCTCCATGGCGGCAGCAATCGAACCATCCGGATCGTCACATCCCCTGTCCCTTATACTGGCCACCCAAGCGCCAATTTTAACGATCTTTCCCGTATCTGGAACGGGCCAATCCAAGTAACTGCCAGGGAATTGCCTGTGCATATCGGGAGTTTGCTCATACCAATCAAGCAAGGCGCCAATATTGTCTCTCACACGCATTTCTCGGCTGCGAGGGCCGGTGGAAGCGGCCATCATGCCCGGCGTGGACGTACGCGCGGGATCAGTCAACACGTCAGTGAGGACCGAGCCCGTCACCGGTGGTCCCACCCTGACCTGCCCGCCGTCGACGGCGAGCAACTGTCCCGACTCATCGGCGGGTAGCAGGATCGGTCCTGCCAACACCGACGCCTTACCAGATAGCCGCTCACCCCACGACCCGTCGGTCGGTCGGAACGGGATGTAGCGGCTGGCGTCGTCGTTGGCTTGGGTCTCCACCAACCACCAGTCCTCATCCGACGGCCGGTGAATGATCACCAGGTGCTGCGGGTGATCAGGACGACGCACCCACGCCACCGTCGAATACCCCACCCCCAACCCCGCAAGGTCCGTGAGCCTCGCGGGCGCGAACACACCTCCCAACCGGGCGGCGACCCCGGCAGCGGACCTGACCGGCACATCATCACTGGCCACTGGCGCCACGCCTAGCCCGGTCAACACCGCGCCCACCCGGAACACACAATCCGCCGTCTGGCTATCCCACCGCGGCAAACCCTGCACCGCCCGCCACAACTGCGGCGCCCCCACACCCTTAAAAACGTCCGAGGCAGCCCACAGCGCCTCACCAATCACCGCACCCGCCGACCCCCCCGCCACATGCTCAACCGGCAACACCACCACCGCGCCATCCCCACCAGGAAACGGCACCACCCGCGAACCCCACCGCGCGACACCAACCCCCCGCGCCGCACGAACCAGAACCGGCACACCAAGACGCTCACCACGCCCCACCACGACAGCCACACCAAGCCCACGTTCCACCGGCGCCAACACCATCCGCGCCTTCACCTCAACCGGCTCAACATGCAACACCTCCCTCACAACCTCAGAACCCCACACAGCCCCATCAACATGAACCAGATGAATCCCATCAACCGGCACGGCATCACGCACCACAGCCGGCACCTCACCACCAACACCCAACCACCGACCAGAAGGCACCCACGTCGTCAGAAACTCCACACAACCCACCACAGCGGCCTCCATCACAACACTCACCCCACAACCCACCACCCACTACTATCAGTACAAGGCAACTCACCCACCGTCGAACTGTCAAGTCAGACAGCCCAACCCAGACCGGACCGCCGTGACTGCCCCTACATCCCGTTGTTCGCACGGCAAAGACGTCCTGCCGATGGGTGTCGAATCGGTGTCGTGTCCGGTAGCCCAGCGCCGCGCGGCACTGGGCCCCCGTGACCAAGCCGCCGAAGACCAGGTGCGGCAGCCGCCGGCAGCTCCATCTCCCGCGCGCACCGCCTACAGCCACCGCGACGTCACCCAGGTAGCCGACGCCACCGGCGCCAAGCCCCCCGAGTGGCGAGGCCTCGATCCCGAGGATGGACAGGCAACGGCATGAGTACGGCAACCTGCCTCTGCCCGGCTCGCTGGCGGCGCCTCTACACCCTGTCGGGAAGGCGCCCGCTACGAGGTGACACCGAATTCCGTCAACACCGCGACCAGCATGCTGTTCCGATCCTGGTACGCCGGCTGCGACGCCGAGTACACCCATCCGTTCCGCATCAGCGCCGCTCGTGACCAGGCGGCCTGAGCGAGCCTCGCCGGGCCGCTGATTTCGCTAGCCAGCCGGACAGGCCGCTTCGTACTCGCCCAGCATGCTCGACCGTCGACATCAAGATCAAGGATTTGGCTGGCTGGGATGGACAGCTACCCAAGCGCCGGGCCGGGTACGGGCCGCCGTCCGGCTCCCGGACACGCTGGCCACCTACAACCACGTCGGCGGCCCCTGCGGCCGAACTGAGCCGGCCCGGCGGCGGCCGAAAGCGGGTTTGGGCACCCAGCCGGGTGGTTAGATTTGTACCGTGCTGGGCCTACCTGCTCATGTGACCGCCTGTCTCTTCGATCTGGACGGTGTGCTGACGCAGACCGCCCGGGTGCACAACGCCGCCTGGACCGAGACGTTCGACGAGTTCCTGCGCAAACGCGCCACGGCAACCGGCGAACCGTTCCAGCCGTTCGACCCCGGCCCCGACTACAACCGCTACGTCGACGGCCGACCCCGTGCCGACGGCGTCCGGTCGTTCCTCGCCTCCCGGGGAATCGTGCTTCCCGAGGGCAGCCCGGACGATCCGCCGGAGGCCGACACGGTCAACGGCATCGGCAACCGCAAGAACGTCCTGCTCCTGGAACGTCTGCGCACCTCCGGCGTCGAGGTGTACCCGGGCTCGGTGCGCTATCTGCGGGCGGCGACCGCCGCCGGCCTGCGTCGGGCGGTGGTCACCGCGAGCGCCAACGGGCAGGAGGTGGTCGCCGCCGCCGGGCTGGAAGACCTGCTGGAAGCGCGGGTCGACGGGCTCGTGGCCCGGGAGCGGAAGCTGCGCGGTAAGCCCCAACCCGACACCTTCCTGGCCGGTGCCAGAGTCCTGGGGGTCGACCCGACCCAGGCCGCCGTGTTCGAGGACGCGCTCTCCGGCGTGGCCGCCGGCCGGGCCGGCGGTTTCGGGTACGTGATCGGTGTCGACCGGGTGGGACAGGCCGACGAACTGCTCGCCCACGGCGCCGACGTCGTGGTGAAGGATCTCGCGGACCTGCTCGACGCGGGCGACGCCCCGCCGGCGCCACGCCCCACCGAAGGGACGCCAACCAGCGATCGGGGCCGCACATGATCCGGGAATGGGCCTATCCCGTCGAGCCGTGGCACATCCGGGAGACCCGCCTGGACATGGACGTGCTGGCCCAGTCGGAATCGGTCTTCGCGCTCTCCAACGGGCACGTCGGCCTGCGCGGCAACCTCGACGAGGGCGAGCCGCACGGTCTGCCCGGCACCTACCTCAACTCGTTCTACGAGCTGCGTCCGCTGCCGTACGCGGAGGCCGGCTACGGCTTCCCCGAATCCGGGCAGACCATCGTGAACGTCACCAACGGCAAGCTGATGCGGCTGCTGGTCGACGACGAACCGCTCGACGTGCGCTACGGCGAGCTGCTGTCCCACGAGCGGGTCCTCGACATGCGGGCCGGCACCCTGCACCGGGAGCTGCACTGGCGCTCCCCGGCCGGCCGCGCGGTCAAGGTCCGCAGCACCCGGCTCGTGTCGTTCACCCAGCGGTCGGTCGCCGCGATCAGCTACGAGGTGGAGGCCGTCGACAGCCCGCTGCGGTTGATCGTGCAGTCCGAGCTGGTGGCCAACGAGTCGCTGCCCGCGCAGAGCAAGGACCCCCGGGTCGCGGCGGTGCTGGAATCGCCGTTGCAGGCCGAGGAGGAGCTGACCACCCCGGACGGCGGCCAGCTCATCCACCGCACCAAGGTCTCCGGGCTGCGGGTGGCCGCCGCCATGGAGCACGAGGTGCACGGCCCGGACCACACGACCATCGAGTCCGAGGGGTACGAGGACTGGGTGCGCACCACCATCGGCTGCGTGCTCAAGCCCGGCGAGAAGCTGCGGGTGGTCAAGTACCTGACGTACGGCTGGTCGAGTCGACGGTCGCTGCCCGCGCTGCGCGACCAGGTCGGCGCGGCGCTCGCCGGCGCCCGGTTGGACGGCTGGGACGGGCTGCACCGGGAGCAGCGCGCGTACCTGGACGAGTTCTGGGACGCGGCCGACGTGCTGGTCGAGGGTGATCCGGAGATCCAGCAGGCCGTACGGTTCGGGCTGTTCCACGTGCTCCAGGCCGGTGCCCGTGCCGAGCAGCGGCCGATCTCGGCGAAGGGGCTGACCGGCCCCGGCTACGACGGGCACGCCTTCTGGGACACCGAGATGTTCGTCCTGCCGGTGCTCACGTACACCCAGCCCTCCGCGGTGCGCAGCGCCCTGCAGTGGCGGCACAGCACGTTGGAGCAGGCCCGGGAACGGGCCGCGACGCTCAACCTCAAGGGTGCCGCCTTCCCGTGGCGGACGATCGAGGGGCCGGAGTCGTCCGGGTACTGGCCGGCCGGTACGGCGGCGTTCCACATCGCCGCCGACATCGCCGACGCGGTACGACGGTACGTGCTGGTCACCGGTGACACCGCCACCGAGCGGGAGATCGGGCTGGAGCTGCTGGTGGAGACCGCCCGGCTGTGGCGCTCGATCGGGCACCACGACCGGGGCGGCCAGTTCCACATCGACGGGGTCACCGGCCCCGACGAGTACACGGCGGTGAAGAACGACAACATCTACACCAACCTGATGGCCCAGCGGAACCTGCTCACCGCCGCCGATGCCGTCATGCGCTACCGGGACGAGGCGCTGCACCTCGGAGTCACCGACGAGGAGGCGGCGAGCTGGCGGGACGCCGCCACGTCGATGCACGTGCCGTACGACGACGAGCTGGACGTGCACCAGCAGGTGGAGGGATTCACCCGGCTCCAGGAGTGGGACTTCCCGCACACGCCCGCCGAGAAGTACCCGCTGCTGCTGCACTATCCGTACTTCGACCTGTACCGCAAACAGGTCGTCAAGCAGGCCGACCTGGTCCTGGCGATGCACTGGCGGGGGGACGCGTTCACCCCCGAACAGAAGGTGCGCAACTTCCTCTACTACGAACGCCGGACGGTGCGCGACTCGTCGCTGTCGGCCTGCACCCAGTCGGTGCTCGCCGCCGAGGTGGGCCACCCGGACCTGGCGCACATCTACCTGCGCGAGGCCGCGCTGATGGACCTGCACGACCTCAACGAGAACACCCGCGACGGCGTGCACATGGCCTCGCTGGCCGGCGCGTGGCTCGCCCTGGTGAGCGGGCTCGGCGGACTGCGCGACCACGACGGCGAGCTGTCGTTCGCGCCCCGGCTCTCCAGCCGGCTCAACCGCCTGGAGTTCTCCCTGCAGTGGCGCGGGCTGGCGCTCCGCGTGGACGTGCGGCCACACCAGACGACGTACTCGCTGCGCCACGGTGGCCCGGACGACGTCGTGGAGCTGCGGCATCACGACCAGATGCTGCGGGTCACCTGCAACGAGCCGGTGACGGTGCCGGTGCCTCCGGCCGAGCCCTCGGGGCCGCCACCGGAGCAGCCGCCGGGCCGGTCGCCCCTGCTCCGGCTGCCCGAGTACAAGCAGCAGTGACGGCCGGGGCGGGAGTGCTCCCACCCCGGCCGTCGTGCGCGTACGTCAGACCGGCTCTCCGGTCGAGGGGCGTCCGATCGCGTCCCGGGGCGCCGCCGCCTTGGGATCGTCGGGCAGCCGGGCCGAGGCGGCCTGGTCCCCGAAGTCCTGGTTGCGCTGGGCGTCCTGTTCACGCTGGGCGCGCTCGGCCATCTGCTGCTGCCGGGAAATCTGCTGCTTGGCCATCGTGATCCTCGCGATCCGTCGGGGCGCGGCTGCGCCGACACGGTCTGCGGTCTCCCCGTCGCGTACCCGGCGGCCCACCCGACAAACGCCACGCCCGCCGGCTGCGCGACCGGGCGCGTGCGACGCGCCGGGTGGGGTAACCGGACCACAGGCGAGCCTGCGGAGGTGTGGCATGGACGAGCAGAGCAGCACGGCGACCATCCCGGTTCGGGACGCGCAGCTCCCCGCCGACCTGCGGGTGCCGGCTCAGCCGGTCGGCGTGGTGCTGTTCGCGCACGGCAGTGGTAGCTCGCGGCACAGCCCGCGCAACGTGGCGGTGGCCCGGACGCTGAACGGTCGCGGCCTCGCGACCGTCCTGGTCGACCTGCTCACGCCGGCCGAGGAGGAGGTGGACACGCGCACCGCCGAACTGCGGTTCGACATTGGGCTGTTGGCCAGCCGACTGGCCGGGATCGTCGACTGGTTGGCGGCCGAACGTCCGGCGGGTGACGTGCCGATCGGCCTCTTCGGCGCCAGCACGGGAGCCGCCGCCGCGCTGGTGGCGGCCGCGTCCCGCACCGACCGGGTAGGCGCGGTGGTCTCCCGAGGTGGACGACCCGACCTGGCGGGCCCCGCGTTGGGCCAGGTGCGGACCCCGACGTTGCTGCTGGTCGGCGGCTTGGACGAGGAGGTGCTCGCGCTCAACGAACAGGCGCTCGCCGAGCTGGGGGATGTCGGCGAGCTGCGGGTGGTGCCGGGAGCCACCCACCTCTTCGAGGAGCCCGGGACGCTCGACCAGGTCGCCGAGCATGCCGGCACCTGGTTCACCACCCACCTGACCCGGACGACCACCGCGCCCCGCCGCGCGTGAGCGCGTCGCTTCTGGGCGTCGGCGTCACTGCGCCGCTGGCGCGTGCGTGGCCCGGTGACGTTGGACGGTGTCGATGACGCGCCACAGGACGGCGGTGATCGGGACGCTGACGAAGGCGCCGGCGATGCCCGCGATGAGGGTGCCGGCGGTGACCGCCACCAGGATCACGGCCGGGTGCAGGCGTACCTGGCGTTTCATGACCAGCGGCTCCAGCAGGTTGCCCTCGATCTGCTGCACCGCGACGACTGCGGCGAGGGTGAGCAGAGCGGTCGTCGGCCCGTTGGCCGCCAGCGCCACCAGCACCGCGACCGCGCCCGCCACCGTCGCCCCGATGATCGGCACGAAGCCGCCCAGGAACGTGATCAGCGTCAGCGGCAGGGCCAGCGGCACCCGCAGCACCACCAGGGCCAGGCCGATGCCGATCGCGTCGATGGCCGCGATCATCATGGTTCCCCGGCTGTACGCGCCGAGCGTCTGCCAGCCGCCCCGACCGGCCTCGGCCACCAGCTCCCGGTTCGGGCCGGCCATCCGCGACAGCGTCCAGTGCCACATCGACCGGCCGTCCTTGAGCAGGAAGAAGAGCAGCACCAGTGCGAGCAGCGCGGAGCCGACGACCTCGCTGGCCGTCCGGGCGCCCGACACCGGGTCGGGAGAGCTGCCGCTGAGCCCGTCGCGGGCCTGGTCAACCAGTTTGTCGAGTTGGGCCTCGCTGACCGGCAGGGTCGACGTGACGAAGTCGCGGCTGCGGTCGAGCCCCTGGGTCAGTTCCTGACTGAGCTGGTCGAACTGGCTGGCGGTCAGGTTCCACACCAGCGCGCCGACGCCCACCAGGATGCCGAGCAGCAACAGGACGGTGAGCAGCGCGGCCAGCGCCGCGGGCAGGCGCAGTCGGCGCAGGCGGACCAGCACCGGGTCCAACAGCGCGGTGAGGAAGATGGTGGCGGCCAGGGCGATGGCGAGCGGGGCCAGCAGGACGGCGATCCGACCCAGCAGGTAGAGCCCGGTGACGATCACCACCAGGCAGGCGTTCCACAGCACCGCGGTCCGGACCAGCCAGGGCAGCGCCGCCCACGCGTGGCGCGCTCCAGTGCCGTCGGTTGTCGGCGTGCTGCCGGTTTTCGGCGTGCCGTCGGTTGTCGGCGTGCTGCCGGTTTTCGGCGTGCCGTCGGTTGTCGGCGTGCCGTCGGTTGTCGGTGCGGCGTCCGCCCCGGGTTCGTCTGCCGTCATGTCGGCCCTCCTCGATCTCGGCGAGGTCCGTACCCGGCCGGTCGTGCGCCGACACCCGACCGCCCGCGCGGATCGTACGCCGGCCGCGGTCCGCTGGCCGGTCCTTCGCGTCCGGAGGGCGAACGCACGGTGTTTGCGCTGTCCGGCCCAGGGAACGCGAAGGGGAACTACCGGAGGAGGAGCGCTGTGGGTGACTTCATGGACAAGGCCAAGGACTTCGCGGACAAGCACGACAAGCAGGTCGACCAGGGCACGGAGAAGGCCGGCGACATGGCCGACAAGCGCACCGGCGGCAAGTACGGCGACCAGATCGACAAGGGCGTCGACCAGGCCCAGGCGCGTACCGGTGAGGGTGACCAGGTCCGCTGACGTACCGGATGTCTCCCGGGCCGCCGAGGATTCAGCGGCCCGGGATCGTCGGGCGGCCGGCGCCGGCGAGTGGGCCATTGCCCCGCCGGCCTGGCGTGAGCTGCACCGCGCCCGGCCGATGCGGGCCGTCCGTGCGCGTCGTCAGGCGCACCTTGCCAACCGCAGACGCGACAGCAGGGCCGGCCCCTCCGCGCGGGAGAGGCCGGCCCGGTGAACGGTCGGATCAGGACGAGTAGCCGCGCTCGGCGATCCAGTTGGCGACCTTCGGCAGGCTCATCCAGTACTCGCCCAGCGCCGGGTCGGCCGGGTCGGCGACGCGGATGTCGTCTCCACCGTCGCGGTAGCCGACGAGCGTCAGGTAGTGGCCGCCCTCGTACGAGTGCGGGTTGCCGTCGCTGTCCACGGTCGTGCCCTTGATGTTGGCCACCACCGGGCGGCCGGCGTCGATCGCGGCCAGCACGTCCCGGCGTAGCTGCTCGACCTGGTCGGGGCGGGCCACCGAGTCACGGATCTCCGTGGTCCGGTAGCGACCGCCGGTCAGCTCGTTGAGCACGCGGGTGGTGTCGAGGGCCGAGGGCGTGCCCGCCTCCGTGGTGCCGAGCCGCTTGGCCACCTCGTCCTGGGAGAGCGCCTTGCCCTGGGCTGACAGTGCGATGCGCGTCGCGGCCGGGCCGCAGTAGAAGAAGTTCGGCTGTGCCTGGTAGTCGATGTCGAGGATCCGCTCGGCGCTGCGGTTGGCCTGGCTCGACGAGGACGGGGCACCCTGCGCGGGGGCTGCCTGCGCGGCGACGGCGGGGCCGAGGGCACAACCGCCGGCGACCAGCAGTCCGACGACGGACAGGCCGCTCTTCTGCACGATGGGGTTCATGGTCGAGTCTCCGTTCGGGGGTAGCCGCCTCCGTGGCGGTCTCGGCCGTGGTTACCGGGGGCGTAACGGCCCTGCTCCGGGCGGCATTCCACCGCCGGCTGCCGTTTGCGGGCGTCGTGATCTGGCGTAACGACCGGCGGGGGTGGAGGATTCCGCGCGCAGCATGGGTCACGTCTGACGCCTGCCGCGATCGCCCAAAGCGGGCGAATGTGACGTTATGGACGTCAGAGGCTTCCGAGCAGCTTCGTCACGGTGATCTCGAGGACCACACGCTCCGGATTCGGGCGCGGCGTGCGGTACCGCTCGGCGTAACGGCGCTCCGCCTCCGCAACGGCGGCTCGATCCGACCGGAGCACCGCCCGGCCCTCGATCGTCAACCAGCGACGGCCGTTCACGTGGCACACGGCCACCGGGGTGCCGTCCGGGCCTGCGGCGGCCACCTGCCGGGCCTTGCGGGACGTGCCGGAGGTGATCACCCGGGCCAGCCCGGCCGCCGGGTCGAAAGTGACCCCGACGGGCACCACGTGCGGGGTGCCGTCGGCGCGCAGGGTGGTCAGCGTCGCGAGGTGCCGCTCCGCACAGAAGGCGGCCACGCGGTCGTCGCGGAAGTCCAGCCGATGATCACCCGCCACGTGCGTTCCCCCGTCCTGTACGCCAACCCCGATCATCGTACGGAGCGGGCGCGGTTCTCCTTTGGCGGAGCGTCTGGCTGCCCGGGGAGGCGACGGCCGGCCGCCCGGCGCTTGTGCACCAGCCGGGTGAGATAGATCAGCGCGCCGGCCAGGACGCCCATGTCGTCCAGGTAGATCGGGTCCGGGAGGATGTCCACCGGAAAGATCGTGTAGATCAGCGCGCCGTAGAAGGCCACCTTGCCGCCCGCGCCGAGCCCGGTCAGCAACCGCCTCGTACGCACCACACGCACCGCCAGCACCACCGCGCCGACCAGTGTGGCGAGCGCCAGGATGCCGGCGACCACCACGAGGACCCACGACTGTCGGGACATGCCGTCACGCTAACCCACTGACGCCGCCCCGGCTCGGAACGCTTGCTCGGGAGAACCGGGCTCGTCGCGCCGTCGGGTCAGAAGGCCGGGACCGCCGCCCGACCGCGGGCGACCACCGCGTTCTCCCGCGTCTGGTCGGCGGAGGGCCGGAGGACCTCGCTGAGCGGCAGCACCGAGGCCGACTCCGCCCTGCGCCGCCCACTGGCCGCGAGCGCCTCCGCACGGAGACTGCGAGCCGCCGCCACGGCCAACTCGGCGGCTCGCCAGGCAGCCTGCTCCCGGTCCCGGGCGGCGGCGTGCCGGGCCGCCAGGTTGTCGCGGACGGCCCGCTGGAGCACGAGTTCCTGCTCGACGGGGTGCAGCCGCGGGTCCCAGCCGTCGCGGTGCGCGAAGACGCCACTGAGCTGCTCCACCGACAGTTCCCGCCGCCAGTACGCGTCCAGCGCGGCCCGGTGCAGGTAGCGCTCGCGGTCGGCGTACTCGGCCGGCGTCCGGTCGGTGTGCGGCAACGGCATCGAGGCCGCCGTGCCAAGTCGCCGTACGCCGGCCTCGGCCGCCTCCAGCGCCTGCCACGCGGCTTCGACGGTCTCCTGCGCGGCCACCCACTCCGCCCGCCGGCGCTGGGCGGTGGTGGTGGCGCGTTCGGCGGCCACCGCGATCTCCTGCGCGTAGCGGCTCTGCTCCCGCTCCTGGAGCGCCTGTTCCAGGTTGCTGGGCATGGCCGCGTCGCGGATGCGGGCGGCCGGGTCGAGGCGAAGGCGGCCGGGGCGTACCAGGAGCGCGGCGACGGCGAACACGACCACCCCGAGCAGGCTCAGCCAGATGGCGGCGGCCCGGGGTACGTCGGGCAGGACGGCGGAGAGGACGGTCTGCATGATCAGCACCTCGCGGTCGAATGACGGTATCGAGGGATGGGTCCCGACGGGACCGGGCCGGTCGCTCGACGCGACGGGCTCTGCGGGGTCGGGGTGAGCTGTACGGATGGCCGGCCGGGGCGCAGCGCCGTCGCGGGGCGGATTCGCGCGCCGGAGCGGGTGTGGCTGCGCGTCGCGGCCGAACCTGCCGTCCGGGCACCCGGACGACGACCCGAAGACGGGTCAGGCGAAGCGTTGGGTGACCTGGCGGCCTGGACTCAGCTTGCGGGAGGGCCGCGTCGGGGCGGGGTGCGGCGGCCGGGCTCGACGGCCGGCGCGTGCTTCGCCTGCGCGAGGACCGGGCCGGCCGGTGCGGTGAGGTGGCCGCCGGTCGGCCGGGTGGGAGCCGGCTGGTTCGTGCGCACGGTGGCCGGGATGGCTTCGGGCCGAACCGCGTCCACCCGGCTGCTCACGGCGCTCGGTCGCAGTTGCGCATCGGCGGGCGGCGGGGTGGCGGCGAGGGCGCCGCCGAGGCCGACCGCGAGCACCAGCGCGGTGACCGCCAGCCGGGTCAGCTCCCGCAGCGACCGCAGCACGGCCCAGCGGGCTGGGCGGACAAGAGCTGCGGACGACACCCGACCAACCTATCCTCCGAACGGACAAGGCGCAGCACGGCGGTGGCCACAACAGCAGTGACCACCGCCACCGCCGACACTGTGGATGGTCGCACCACCCCGACCGGTCGCCGACGGCCCGCGCCCCAAGCCGTGGGCGGTGCGTCGTGGGCCGTGCGCCGTGCGTGCGCCGAGAAACCGTGCGCCGAAGCAGGGTGACCCCCGCCGGAGCGGTTCCGGCGAGGCGTCGGTGGCGCTGGCCGGGCACGTGGCGGCGAACTGGCCGGGGCGTCCCGCGCCGAAGGTACGGCTGCTGCCGCGTCGGCTGCCGGTGTCCGAGCTGGCCCGCCTCATCGACCGGTCGGCTCCCGGCCTGCCGATCGGTGTCAACGAGTCGGCGCTCGCGCCGGTCTACCTGGACCTGGCGAACGAGCCGCACCTGACGGTCTTCGGGGACGCCGAGTGCGGCAAGACCAACCTGCTGCGGCTGATCGCCCGGGGCATCACCGAGCGGTACACGCCGGCCCAGGCCCGGCTGGTGATCGCGGACTACCGGCGTGGACTGCTGGGCGCGGTCGAGGGCGATCACCTGCTCGACTACGCGCCGTCCAACCAGGCGTTCGCGCAGGGGCTCGCCTCGATTCGCAGCGCGCTGTCCAACCGTCTGCCGGGTCCGGACGTGACCACCGCCCAGCTGCGGGACCGCAGTTGGTGGAAGGGCCCGGACCTCTACATCCTGGTGGACGACTACGACCTGGTGGCGTCCGGTGGCAGCAATCCGCTGAGCGCCCTGCACGAGCTGCTGCCGCAGGCCCGCGACATCGGTCTGCACCTGATCGTGACGCGTCGGGTCGGCGGGG
Organism: Micromonospora sp. DT4; assembly: GCF_049841675.1. Classification (NCBI taxonomy): domain Bacteria; kingdom Bacillati; phylum Actinomycetota; class Actinomycetes; order Micromonosporales; family Micromonosporaceae; genus Micromonospora; species Micromonospora sp. DT4. The sequence continues at coordinate 49,263 of NZ_JBNCKT010000021.1, read as the reverse complement.
TGTCCCGGGCGCTCTACGAGCCCGTGCTGCAACGGCTGCGTGAGCTGGACTCTCCCGGCCTGCTGATGTCTGGCAACCGGGAGGAGGGTGCGGTGTTCGGCACGCTGCGTCCGAGCCCGCAGCCACCCGGTCGGGGCACGCTGGTCCGGCGGCGCGACGGTCAGCAGCTCATCCAGACCGCCTGGTCCGAGCCGGCCTGATCGAGCCGCTCGGGCTGGCCCGCGCGGACCGGTGCGACTCACCCCAACAGCCCGATCCACCGCCATCCATCGAACAGCCCCGGTCAGGGCCGCGGTGGCTGGACAAATTCCGCTACGGTTTCTGTTGGAGTGTCCGTCGGTGGGGTGTTGCTGCCTTGCCGCGGGGGCAGGGGCTCGGCAGAGCCGCCGCCACAACATGACGGAAGGGTGTGAAGCATGGCGTTCGAGGTCGAAGCTGCGACTCTGCATACCGCCGCGAGTGACGTGCGGTCCACGCGCAGCGAGGTCGACGGCGAGCTGAAGAAGCTGTGGAACGTAGTCGACGACCTGGCCATGGCGTGGAAGGGCCAGGCGTCCACGGGGTTCCAGTCGCTTATGACCCGCTGGAACGAGGACACCGTGGGCCTGCTGACCGCGATGGACAACATCGCGGACCTGCTCGACAAGTCGGGTACGACGCACCAGGTCAACGACGAAGAGCAGCAGCAGATGCTGGACAAGTTCCACTCTGCTCTCAACCCGTGATCCGTAGCCAGCAGAGGGGAAAGTCGTGACGATCAAGGTTGACTACGCGGTCCTCGAGAGCAGCAACCAGCAGATGCAGGCCATCTCGAAGACCATCGACGAAAAGCTGGACACGCTGCGGTCGATGCTGTCCAAGCTCGAGTGGGAGGGCGAGGACCGCACCGCCTACGAGCAGCACCAGGCGAAGTGGGACTCGTCGGTCCGGGACATCAACCGGATCTTGAACGAGATCGGTGGTGCCGTTGGCATCGCCCGCGAAAACTACGTCTCCACCGAGATGAGCAACTCCAAGGTGTGGGGCTGACGCAATCACCGATGCGGCTCCGGTCCGGCTCGATCGGGCCGGAGCCGCATTGTGTTGGCGTCGGCGAGATACGGGAGAGCGCTGCGTACGGGGAAGCCTTTCCGATCGACGCGTGCCGTGGGCGCGGCCGTGCTGGCGCTGTGCGCCGCGCTGGCCCCCGGCGGTGACTGTCGCGCCGCCGCCGGCCCGGGCCGCTGACACGGTCCGTAGCCTCCAGTGGTACCTGGACTACCTACGATGGACGACCCCACGAGTCAGATTCCCAACCTGGACAACGGTGGCGGCGGTGGTGGCGGTGGCGGCGGCGTGCCGAAGCTCGGCGGCGGCCCGCCCGCCAGCGGCCTGGGCACCACGCCCTCGATCGGGGCCACCGACATCCCGGGCACCGGCAACCTGCCCAGCGGGTCCGGCACCCATCCCGACCTCTCCGGCGGGTACGACCCCTCCACTGGTGACTACCCGGGCACCGGCAGCGTTCCGGGCGTCGGCGGCGCGGACGACGAGTTCAGCAGCGGCCTCGCGGGCGCGGGCGGTGGCGGTTCACCCGGGTTGGGCTCCGGCCTCGGCTCCGGTGGCCTGGGCTCCTCGGCCGGGCTCGGCGGTGGTGGCGGCCTGGGCAGCGCCGGTGCTCTCGCGGGTGGCGGCGCGCTCGGTCGGGCGGTCTCCCCGGGCATGGGCCCGATGATGGGTGGCGTCGGCGGCCCCGCGCCACGATCGGCCGCGTGATCAGCAGCAGTACGGTGAGCAGGCCGCCGACCACGGCTGCCCAGATAGCTGCGGTGCGCTGCCAGCTCAGCGGATCGGCTTCGGGGGCGGGTGCGGCGAGCGCCCCGACTGGCGGGTTGGTGCGGGTGCCCAGCAGGCTCGACACCGCCCGGTACGGGTTGACCACCCCGTAGCCGACCTCGGCGTTGCGCCCCTGCGGCGGATTGTCCGCCGTACGCTCCAGCCGGTCGGCGACCTGCTCCGGGGTCAGATCCGGGTAGGCGGCCCGGACCAGCGCCGCCACCCCTGAGACGTACGCGGCGGCAAAGCTGGTGCCGCCCGCCGGTTCGGCGCGGTAGCCAGATCCCCCCGGTGCCGGACCGATGATGTTCAGGCCCGGCGCGGCGACGTCGACGTAGCTGCCGCTGACCGAGGTGCCCACGTGCCCGCCCTGCTCGTCCACGCCGGCGACGGCGATGACGCCCGGGTAGGCGGCCGGGTACGCCGGCTTGTCCTCCTGTGTCTCCTGCCGGTTGCCGGCGGCGGCGACCAGGACCACCCGCTTGGCGAGGGCGCGTTCGACGGCCCTGGCCAGTTCGGGGCGGGGCAGGGTCACCCGGGCAGGTTGATCACGTCGGCGCCGTTGTCGACCGCCCAGTCGATGGCTGCGGCGATCTGCCCGGGCAGCGCCTCGTCGTTGGTGCCCTTGGCGTCGGCAGGACCCGGATCGGCAGGATGCGGGCGGCCGGGGCGACACCGCTGAACAGCGCTCCGGTGCCGTCCTGGCCGGCGATGATGCCGGCGACCATCGTGCCGTGGCCCGCCAGGTCGCACTGGCCCCGGTTGGCGGGCAGGTTGTTGAAGTCGCGTCCGGGGAGCACCTGGTTCTTCAGGACCGGGTGGATGGCCGAGACCCCGGAGTCGATGACCGCCACCGTCACACCGGCGCCTCGGGAGAGCGGCCACGCCGAGGCGGGGTCTATCCGGCGCAGCGCCCACGGCATCTCCACCCGGCCGTCCTCGCCGGCCGGGCCGCAGACGGGCGCTGCCGCTGTCGCCGGCGCGCAGGGTGCCACCACCAGTGCGGCCCTGAGCAGGGCCGCGAGCGTTCCACTGAGAACCGCTCGGACGGTACGGCGGGCCGGCTCGGTCGCGCTCGGCGGCAGGCATTCGCGCACCCGCTGAGATTACCGCTGCGTCGCGTCGAGCTGCGGCCCGGCGACGCCGGCCGGACGACGGGTGCGGCGGGGATGGTCAGAGGGGGTCATCGGCGGGGGTCTCGGCGAACAGCGCGAGGAGGTCGCCGACCTGCACCTCGGCCTCGGCGGGGTGCCGGAACCGACCGGCGGGGTTCAGGGTGTACTCGTTACGACGCCCCACCCGGGTGCGGTGCAGGTAACCGCCGGCCTCCAGGTCGGCGACGATGGCCTGGGCGGCCCGCTCGGTGACGCCCACCTCCGCCGCCACGTCGCGCAGCCGCGCGGTGGGGTCGCGGGCGATGGCGAGCAGCACATGCCCGTGGTTGGTGAGGAATGTCCAGTTCCGGCCGCTGCCGGCCGCCGTGCTCGCCATCGTGGGGCCGCCCCTCCGGTGAACGTATGAAATCTAAATCACGCATATCTTGACGCGTCTTGCGGTGCGTGTGACCGTTGAGCGCGAGCCAGCGCCCACCGCCGGCCCGGCTGAAAAGCCCGTTGAGCAGGTCAAACGCGTGGAAAGCGAGGTGCGGGGATGAGTCGTTCCAGTACGTCTGGCGGGCAGCCGGGCGCACAGCGGGCCGTCGATCGAGCGTCGGTCACGACCGAGCCGGCCCGAGCGTACGCCGAGCTGACCGCCGGCAACCGTCGCTTCGTCGGTGGGGCGCCGCGCCACCCCAACCAGGACGCCGGGCACCGGGCCGCCGTGGCGGACGGGCAGCACCCCTTCGCGGTGATCGTCGGCTGCTCCGACTCCCGCCTGGCCGCCGAGATCATCTTCGACCGGGGGCTGGGCGATCTCTTCGTCGTCCGTACGGCCGGGCACACCACCGGGCCGGAGGTGCTGGGCAGCGTCGAGTACGCGGTGACCGTGCTCGGCACTCCCCTCGTGGTGGTGCTCGGTCACGACTCGTGCGGCGCCGTGCAGGCCGCCCGCGAGTCCGTCGCCACCGGCATCGCGCCCCCGGGGCACCTCCCGGCGGTGGTCGACGCGGTGCTGCCCAGCCTCCGGCGCGCCACCGCCGAGGGCGTGGACGACATCGACGGCATCGTCGACATCCACATCGCGCAGACCGTCGAAACGCTGCTCGGGCAGTCGCCCGTGCTGGCCGACGAGGTGGCGCGGGGGCGGTGCGCGGTGGTGGGGATGTCGTACCGGCTCGCCGCCGGAGTGGTGCGACCCGTGACCCCCGTACCGGCCGGTGCCGCGACGGGCGACGCCTCGGACGACCCGGCGACCACCGCCGCCTGACGCGGCCAGCCCCTCACCGAACAGGCCCGAGGGCCGCCCCGCCGGACGCGGGACGGCCCTCGGACTGCTGGTCACCGGGTCAGAGCAGCGACATGTGTACGTGGTCGGTGTGGTTCGACGGGCCGCTGTACGACTTCCAGCCAGTCGCCGGCATCCAGATCTGCCGGTTCCAGATCACGTAGTAGATGCCGAGTCGGTCGGCGTTACGGATGAGGAACGCGGCCACGTTGTTGCCGTACATGCGGGTGTCGTCGTTGTGCCACGGGCTGAAGCCGCTCTTCTGCAACGACCAGTCACAGGCGCGGCCCTTCGGGTGCTCGTACGGTCCGCCGTCGCGGTGGCAGCCCACGAACCGGTTGAACCCGGCCCGCTTGACCTCCTTGTACGCGTGCAGGGTGCGCGGCGTGATGCAGCCGGAGGTGGTCGGATCGTCCTCGCTGCACGACTGCGGCTTCCACTCGCCGTCGGCGGTGCGACCGGGGCCGATCCGGGCGACCGGCGAGACGGCGTCGACCAGGCCGCCGGTGAAACCCTGACCGCCGACGAGCGCGAGCGCCTTGTCCGCGTCGCGCTTGTCCTTCGCCATCAGGGCGGTCTGCTTCTGCTGCTCGTGTACCTCCGCGTCGAGGGCCAGCTTGGCCTGCTCGGCGCGGGCCTTCACCGCGTTGACCTCGGCGAGCTTCTTCTCGTTGACCATGTTCATCTCGTCGAGCGCTGCGGCCCGCTGGACGAACGAGTCCGGGGCGTCGGCCTCCAGCAGCATCGCGATCGCGCCGACCCGCCCGGTCCGGTACGACTGGGCGGCGATCTGCCCGACCTGCGGGGCCAGCGCTGCCAGGTCGGCCTTGGCCCGGTCGACCTCGGCTGCCAGTTCGACCTGCCGCTTCTTGGACTTGTCCAGTTTGGACTTGGCCGCCACGTAGTCCCGGTTGGTCTGCTCGATGACGTCGTTGAGCAGCTTGGGCTCGCCGTCATCCTCGTGCCCGGATGGTGTGGGGGTCGTCGGGGCGGCGTGGGCCGGGAGGGGACCGGCGAGCACGGTCAGCGCGGCGAACACGGCCACCACGGGCGTCAACCAGCGGCGTAGGGGTGCCGTCACAATCTTCCCTTCCGTCGACCGCCGACCGGGTTAGCTGACGGGTTCGGGGCGGAAGTGGCCCCTACCGCTGTCGCGGATTCACCCCACATACCTGGGTCCCCGGCTCGCCGGTTGGCGATTGGGCGGTGGCACCGCAGGCGCCGCTGCGCGCCTTCGTCGGTGACCGGCAGCGAGGTTACCCGAGAGTCCACCGCCTGAGCTACGTCCTGATGCCGACTAAAAGCGTCATTTCGCCATGGCGCTGAGTGACCAGTGACGCGGTTCTCAGGGCGGGTGCCCGATCCGGTCACGTTGAGGAGTGTCACCATGCCGTATCCGTGCTCCTGTTCGGCTCTGGCCACCCGGTGGGTGGCGGTGGATGGGGGTGCGCTCCGCTGCGGATCGGGCCCGTCGGGCCGACCGGCTGGCGGGGAACTGAGAGCGGCCAGCGCCTCTGCGCGGTCCGTGCGGGGGCGCGCTGGCGGGACCTCCGCGTCCGACCCGGCCGTCGACCCGGCCGTCGACCCGGCCGTGGTCGCGACGAGGATCCGTCGTACCCGGTGCGGAGCGGGTCGAGCGGAATGGCTGCGGTCGGAACCCAATGCGAGACTCCCAACGATCCGGTGCGGGGTACGTGCCGGCGGGCCGTGCGGTTCAGCTCCGCCGGACGAACGCGGTGACGGGCGCGTCGGATCGCTGCCTGACGATTCGGCGATCACGGAGGGTGATTCGCCGACCCGGTCGGTGCGGTGCGGCGCGGCGCCGCGCCGTGGCGACGCCGGTGCCCGTCTGGGCGTCCGGATCAGGTGGGTCATCGTCGCAAGATGCTAACCAGTGCGCCGGGGCGCCGCAGATCGTGGCGGAGTGTCGGACGCGCGAACCGCTGACGCTGCCCCGACCGGCGCGCGATGGTGGAGTCATGCCCGCGCCGCCGCCCGACCCCGGACCACCCGCCGATCACCGCCAGCACGCCGAGCCGACCGGGCGCGGCCAACACGCTGGGCGCGGCCAACACGCTGGGCGCGGCCAACACGCTGGGCGCGGCCAACACGCTGGGCACGACCCGGTGATGTTCCGTCGCCGGTTCTGGGTCTGTCTGGTGCTCACCGTGCCGGTGGTGCTGACAAGTCATCTGGTGATGGACCGGCTCGGACTCCGGCTGGACGTACCGGGTCGCTCCTGGGTGGGGCCGGTGCTCGGCTCGGTGGTGTTCCTCTGGGGTGGCTGGCCGTTCCTGGTCGGCGCGGTACGCGAGGTGCGCGATCGCGCACCGGGCATGATGCTGCTGGTCGCGATGGCGATCACCGTGGCGTACGCCGCGTCGCTGGCGACCAGCCTGGATGCCTTCGACCTGGACTTCTGGTGGGAGCTGGCGGCGCTGGTCACCATCATGCTGCTGGGTCACTGGCAGGAGATGAAGGCCATCGGGCAGGCCCACGGGGCGCTGGCGGCGCTGGCGGCCCTGTTGCCCGACGAGGCCGAGCGTGTGGCGGCGGACGGGCAGGTCGAGCGCGTGCCGGTCGACGCGCTGCGGGTGGGCGACGTGGCGCTGGTCCGGCCCGGTGGCCGGGTACCGGCCGACGGCCGGATCGTCGACGGCGATGCCGAGTTGGACGAATCGATGATCACGGGCGAGTCGCGTCCGGTCGCCCGGTCGGTGGGCGACCGGGTGGTGGCCGGCACGGTCGCCACCGACTCGGCGATCCGGGTCCGGTTCAAGGCGCTGGGCGACCAGACCGCGCTCGCGGGCATCCAGCGCATGGTCGCGGAGGCGCAACGTTCGGGCGGGCAGGCCCAACTGCTCGCCGACCGGTTCGCCGCCGCGCTGTTCTACGTGGCCACCGGTACCGCCGTGCTCACCCTGGTGGTCTGGATCGCGCTCGGCGAGCCCGACCAGGCGGTGGTGCGTACCGTCACCGTTCTGGTGATCGCCTGCCCGCACGCGCTCGGCCTGGCCATCCCGCTCGTCGTCGCGCTCTCCACGGCCCTGGCGGCGCGGGGCGGGATCCTGGTCAAGGACCGGGTGGCGTTGGAGCGTATGCGGACCGTCGACGCGGTGCTCTTCGACAAGACCGGTACGCTGACCCGGGGTGAGCACGTGGTCACCGACCTGGTGACGAGTCCCGGCGTGGGGCGGGACGAGGCGTTGCGGATCGCCGCCGGTGTCGAGTCCGACAGCGAGCATCCGCTGGCCCGGGCGATCGTGGCGGCGGCCGGGCCGGGTGGCCCGGCGCGGGCCGTCGACTTCCGGTCGCTGCCGGGCCGTGGTGTACGGGCCACCATCGACGGTACGGAGTACGCGGTGGGCGGGCCGGCCCTGCTGCGGGAGCGGGGTGGGCCGCTGCCGGACGACCTGCGGGAGGCGACCGGGCGCTGGTCGTCGGGCGGTGCCGTGGTGCTGTATCTCCTGCGGCTGCCGGACACCGTGCTCGGGGCGTTCGCGCTCACCGACGAGGTACGTCCGGAGGCCCGGCAGGCCATCGCCGAGCTGCGGGCCGACGGCGTCCGCACCCTCGCCATGATCACCGGCGACGCGCGGTCGGTGGCCGAGTCGGTGGCCGCCGACCTCGGTTTCCGGGCTGGCGTGGACGAGGTCTTCGCCGAGGTGCTGCCGGCCGACAAGGACAGCCGGGTGGCGGAACTCCAGCGGCGCGGGCTGACCGTGGCGATGGTCGGCGACGGGGTGAACGACGCGCCGGCGCTGGCCCGTGCGGACGTGGGCATCGCGATCGGGGCGGGGACCGACGTGGCGATCGAGTCCGCCCAGGTGGTGCTGGCGTCGTCCGACCCGCGCGGCGTCGGCGCCGTGGTCCGGCTCTCCCGGGCGTCGTACCGCAAGATGCGGCAGAACCTGGCCTGGGCCGCGAGCTACAACGTGGTGGCGCTGCCACTGGCGGCCGGGGTGCTCGCCTGGGCCGGGGTGGCGCTGAGCCCGGCGTTGGCGGCGGTGCTGATGTCCGCGTCCACCATCGTGGTGGCGCTCAACGCCCAGTTGCTGCGTCGGGTACGACTCGACCCGCAGCGGGAGTGACGGCTCAGCCGCGCTTCATGAGCCGACCGACGGCCGCCATCATCTCGGTGGCCATCTCGTCGGCCCGGCCCTCGGCCGCACCCTCGTGCATGCAGTGCCGGGCGTGCCCGTCGAGCAGGCCCAGGGCGACCTTGTCGAGCGCGGCCTGGATCGCCGAGATCTGGGTGAGCACGTCGATGCAGTAGCGGTCCTCGTCGACCATCTTCTCGATGCCCCGGACCTGCCCCTCCACACGGCGGAGCCGCGCGAGCAGCTGGTCCTTGCTGGCGGTGTATCCGCGGATCGGGGTGGGTGCGGTCATGGCGACGAGGATAGCGTACCCCTGGGGGGTATGGTAACGTCCCTTCCTGGCGGGATACCCCCACCGGGTACCGGTACTACGAGAGGAGACGTTCGATGGTCGACACGACGTACCAGGTGCGGGGCATGACCTGCGGGCACTGCGTCAACGCGGTCAGCGCCGAGGTGGGCGCGATCGCGGGCGTCCGCGACGTACGGGTCGATCTCGCCACCGGCCGGGTCACCGTCAGCAGCGAGCAGCCCGTGGACACCGAGGCCGTCCGGGCCGCGGTCGACGAGGCCGGCTACGACCTCGTCGAGCACAACTGACGGGACCAGACGATGACCACCACCAGCAGACCACTGCCCGAGGCGCCGAACCGGATCGAACTGGCGATCGGGGGGATGACCTGCACCGCGTGCGCCGCGCGGGTCGAGAAGAAGCTCAACCGGATGGACGGGGTCAGCGCCACCGTCAACTACGCCACCGAGAAGGCGACCGTCCGGTACGCCGACGACGTCACTCCGGACGACCTGATCGAGACCGTCCAGAAGACCGGCTACACGGCGGCGCTGCCGGCCCCGGCGACCGTCGAGCCGCCGGTGGACCCGCTGCGGGGTCCGCGTACCCGGCTGTGGGTCTCGGCCGTCCTGAGCGTGCCGGTGGTCCTGCTGGCCATGGTGCCGCCCTGGCAGTTCGACTACTGGCAGTGGCTCTCGCTGACCCTGGCCGCTCCGGTGGTCGTCTGGGGTGGGTTGCCGTTCCACCGCGCGGCGTGGACCAACCTGCGGCACGGCGCGGCCACCATGGACACGCTGGTGTCGCTGGGCACGCTCGCCGCGTTCGGATGGTCGCTCTGGGCGCTCTTCCTCGGTGACGCCGGCATGCCCGGCATGACCCACCCGTTCCGCTTCGCCATCACCCGCACCGACGGCGCCGGCAACATCTACCTGGAGGCCGCCGCCGGGGTCACCGTGTTCATCCTGGCCGGTCGCTACTTCGAGGCCCGGTCCAAGCGGACCGCCGGCGCGGCCCTGCGCGCCCTTCTCGAACTCGGCGCGAAGGAGGTGGCGGTGCTGCGGGACGGGGCGGAGAGCCTGATCCCGGTGGACCGGCTCGTCGTCGGTGACCGGTTCGTGGTCCGCCCCGGCGAGAAGATCGCCACCGACGGTGTGGTCGACGAGGGTACGTCCGCCGTCGACGCCAGCATGTTGACCGGCGAGTCGGTGCCGGTCGAGGTCGCCCCCGGCGACGCCGTGGTCGGTGCCACGATCAACGCCGGCGGTCGGCTGGTCGTCACCGCCACCCGGGTCGGCGCGGACACCCAACTGGCTCGGATGGCCGACCTGGTCGAGCAGGCGCAGAGCGGCAAGGCGGCCGTGCAGCGGCTGGCCGATCGGATCTCCGGGGTGTTCGTGCCGGTCGTCATCGCCCTGGCCGTGGGCACCCTCGGTTGGTGGCTCGGTACCGGCGCCGGCCCGACCGCCGCGTTCACCGCTGCCGTGGCCGTGTTGATCATCGCCTGCCCGTGCGCCCTGGGCCTGGCCACCCCGACCGCGTTGCTGGTGGGCACCGGTCGAGGCGCCCAGCTCGGTGTGCTGATAAAGGGGCCGGAGGTGCTGGAGTCGACCCGTCGGGTGGACACCGTCGTGCTGGACAAGACGGGCACCGTGACGACCGGCCGGATGACCCTGGTGGACGTGGTGCCGGCCAGCGGAGAGGACCGGGCGGAGCTGCTCCGGCTCTCCGGGGCGGTGGAGGCCGCCTCCGAGCACCCGATCGCCCGGGCCGTCGCCGCAGGTGCCGCCGAGGCGGGCGAGCTGCCCCCGGTGACCGGCTTCGCCAACCTCGAAGGGCTGGGCGTGACCGGCACGGTCGAGGAACGGGTCGTGCTGCTCGGTCGGGTCCGGCTGCTGCGCGAACGAGGTGTCGACGTACCGCCGGAGGTCGAGTGGGCCGTGCGGGACGCGGAGGCCGCGGGTCGTACGGCGATCGTCGCGGGCTGGGACGGGCGGGCCCGGGGCGTACTCGCGGTCGCCGACGTGGTGCGGCCGACGAGCCGGGCGGCCGTGGCGCGACTGCGCGCGATGGGGCTCACTCCGGTCCTGTTGACCGGCGACAACACCACCGTGGCCCGGGCGGTCGCCGCCGAGGTGGGTGTGGACGAGGTCATCGCCGAGGTGCTGCCGACCGGCAAGGTCGACGTGGTCAAGCGGCTCCAGGCGCAGGGGCGGTCGGTGGCGATGGTCGGTGACGGCGTCAACGACGCGCCGGCGCTGGCCCAGGCCGACCTCGGGCTCGCCATGGGCACCGGCACCGACGTGGCGATCGAGGCGTCCGACCTCACCCTCGTCCGGGGCGATCTGGACGCCGCGGTGGACGCCATCCGGCTGTCCCGGCGCACGCTCGGCATCATCCGGGGCAACCTGTTCTGGGCGTTCGGCTACAACGTGGCGGCCCTGCCGCTGGCCGCCGCCGGGCTGCTCAACCCGATGATCGCCGGTGCCACCATGGCGTTCTCCTCGGTCTTCGTGGTGGCCAACAGCCTGCGGCTGCGCCGCTTCCGTTCGGCCGCTGTCGACAGGTGACGGCGGAAATGGTTGGACCGGCCGCGACGGGGGTACCTCTGACGTCGTAGCGATGCTTGCGATGGAGGTTGGCAATGGGATTCGACGACAAGATCAATAACGCCACCGAGGACGCGGCCGGCAAGCTGAAGGAAGGCGCCGGTCGGGCCACCGACAACGAGCAGTTCGAGGCCGAGGGTCGCGCCGACCAGTCCACGGCCAAGCTCAAGCAGGCCGGCGAGAAGATCAAGGACGCTTTCAAGAGCTGACGTACGACGTAACCCGCACGCCGGGCCGGTGACCATCACCGGCTCGGCGTGCTGTGTGTGCGGAACCTTCCGGCGACCCTGAGATCCCTGGTCGACGTCGTCGTTCCGGCCTGGGGCGCGAGCTGCCCGGCGGTCGACGTGTGACGGGCGGGCGGCGCGGCGCTCACTGCCGCGCCGCCAGCCGGGCGGCGCGCAGCTCCAGGTACCGCTGCTCGGGCAGGCTCGTGGTGCCGCGCGCCGCCGCCAGGTACGCCTCCCGCGCCGCGGCCGGCTCGCCGGCCAGCTCCAGCAGGTGCGCCCGGACGGCCGCGAGCCGGTGGTGCCCGGCCGTGCGCTCGTCGGCGTCCAACGGGGTGAGCAGGGCGAGCCCGGCCCGGGGTCCGTCCACCATGGCGACCGCGACCGCCTGGTTGAGCGTGACCAGCGGGTTCGGGGCGATCCGACCCAGCAGGCGGTAGAGCGCGACGATCTGCCGCCAGTCTGTCTCCGCCGCCGTCGACGCCTCCGCGTGCACGGCGGCGATGGCCGCCTGAAGCTGGTACGGCCCGGGCGGCGACCAGGTCAACGCCTCGGTTATCAGCGTGATCCCCTCCGCGATGGCGGCCGCGTCCCACCGGGAGCGGTCCTGCTCGGTCAGCGGCACCAGCTCCCCGTCCGGGCCCACCCGTGCCGCCCGGTGCGCGTCGGTGAGCAGCATCAGCGCCAGCAGCCCGGTCACCTCGCCGTCGTCGGGCAGCAGCCCGTGCAGGATGCGGCCCAGCCGGATCGCCTCGGTGGTCAGCTCGGCCCGGCGCAGGTCCGGTCCGCTCGACGCGGTGTACCCCTCGTTGAAGATCAGGTAGAGCACCCGCAGCACCGTTCGCAGCCGCTCCTCCCGCTCGGCCGGTCCGGGCATCGCGAACCGGCCACCGGCCGCCTCGATCCGCTGCTTGGCCCGCCGGATGCGCTGACTCATCGTCGCCTCCGGCACCAGGTGCGCCCGGGCGATCTGGGCGGTGCTGAGACCGCCCACCGCGCGCAGCGTGAGCGCCACCTGCGCCGACCCGGCCAGCGCCGGATGACAGCAGAGGAACAGCAGGGTCAGGGTGTCGTCCGCGTCCGGCACCGCCGGCTGGACGTCCGCCGGTGGTGCCACCTGGGCGTACGCCGGCTCGCGCAGCGCCACCGCGACCTCGCGCTCCCGCCGGGCGCTCTCGCTGCGCCACTCGTCGGTGAGCCGGCGGGTCGCCACGGTGAGCAGCCAGGCGCGCGGGTTGTCCGGTACGCCCTGCCCGGGCCACTGCGTCGCGGCGGCGAGCAGCGCCTCCTGGACCGCGTCCTCGCACCTGTCGAACTGGCCGTGCCGGCGGACCAGCAGGCCGAGGACCTGCGGCGCGAGTGTGCGCAGCAGATCCTCGACCGTCCGGTCGTCGGTCACATCTCCGTCCCGGCCTCGTCCATGATCGGGCGGACCTCCATCGCGCCGCCGAAGCGCACGTCCGGCCAGCGTGCGGCGATCTCGGCGGCCCGCTGGGGACTGTCGCAGTCCACGGCCAGGTAGCCGGCGAACTGCTCCTTGCTCTCCATGAACGGCCCGTCGACGATCTCGGGGTGACCGCCGGCCAGCCGGACGGTCTGCGTCTGCGACGGGTCGGCCAGCGCCTGGCCGCCGATCAGCTCGCCGCTCTCGGTCAGCTCCTTCATGATCTCGTCGACCTCGCCGAACAGGGCGATGCGGTCCCTCTCGCTCAGCTCCTCGGTGAAGCCGGGCCGGTTCCAGATCAGCAACATGTACTTCACGGCGATGCTCCTCGGCTACTGGTCGCGCCCCGGCTGGGGGTGCGGCTCACCGGAGGGTCGGAGCCGCCACCCCGTTCCCTACCGCGTACCGAAGAAAATCGCAGAAACTTCCGGCGGTGGCGTTCCCACGCCGGACGGATCAGGGCCGGCCCGGCACCTGCCGAGGCTTCCGGCCGCCGCCGACGTCCAGGGACGCCCGGTCGGCGGCCGAGGTGCCGGACGACCAGCCTTCGGCGTCGCGCACGCTGAGCCGGTGCCGCGTGACACCGGGGAACAGGGTCTCCAGCCGTTCGCGGACCGCCTCGCCCCGCGCCGCGAGCACCGGCAACAGCCGATCCGACCCGGCGGCCGTCTGCCCCGCCGCCTCGGTGACCGCCTCGGTGGCGGCGGCCAGGCGCTCACCGATCCGCAGCGCGAACGCGTTCAGGAAGGACTCGTCCCACACCTTCGTCCGCCGGCCCGACCCCGGCCGACGCTCGGCACGCCCGCGCAGCATCGCGGCCGTGGCCTGCACCAGCAGCGAGGTGTAGAGCAGTTCCACCGCCACGAGATCAGCCGGCCACCCCAACACGGTCGTGAAGCCGAGGTCGTCCGACCAGACCGCCTCGCACCGGTTCGCCGCCGCCACCTCCTGCACCAGCAGCGCCTTCGCCCCCGCGTACGGGGTGTCGACGCCCAGGCGTACCCCGCTCGGCAGGTCGCCACGATCCGTGCCGGCGGCCAGCAGTGCCTCGTCGATACTGTGCCGGGCGATCAGCTCCTGCGCCTTGCCGGTCAACGCCTCCGCCTCGGCCGGGAAGGTGGTCGACTCCGCCTTCGCCAGCAGCGCGCGTACCCGGTCCAGCATCGGCGACCCGCTGCGGGCCGTACCGGCGGCGCGGGGGAGCGCCGTCCCGGTCGAGCCCGGCGGCGGGCGCAGCACGGCGATCGGCGGCAGGCTCTCCACCAGCGCGAGCACGTCGACCGCCGCGCGCAGCGCGTCGACCCGGTCCAGCCCCTCCTCGGCCATCCAGGCGGCCAGCAGGTCCCGGCCGCCGTTCCGGCCCGGGGCGGCCAGCGCGCGGAGCTGGTCGTCCCACCAGGCGGGGACCGGCTCGGCCTGCTCGCGTCGCTGCGCGGCCAGCGCGTCGCGGACCAGCCGGGCCGCTCGGGCGTCGAGCCGGCGAAGGGCGATCCGGTGTACGTCGATCGGCTGCCAGCCGCGCGGCCAGAGCTGCCCGAGGCCGCGGACCAGCCGGCGCGCCAGGGCGGCGTCCACCGCCGTGGCGCCGTCCGCCGCGCCGGTGCCGACCATGAGCCGGTCCAGGTGGCGTTCCGCCTGCCGTACGTCGGTGCCGCGCACCGCGGCCAGCGCGTCGGCGACGAGTTCGTCCGCGTCCGGCACCGGCACCTCCTCGGGTTGGGCTGCCCGGTCGGACCGCCCCTCTCATGATCATGCCGCCTCCGGCTTCTGGCACATGGAACGGGGATGTACGCCCGATGTTGTCCTCACTGTGGTGCGTCTCGGCTTGGTCGTTCAGCGGCTGGACGCCGTAGAGGATGCCGTTGACGTGGCCCTTCCACCAGTCCGTACTCATGCCAGCCTCGTGAAGAGTTCCGCGTTGGCGATGTCGGTCGCCTCGTGCGCGTCGGCGCTGAAGTCCAGGTCCCCGGCCGTCACCTCGGCCCGGCGGGCACGCTCGTCGGCCTGTGCCGCGACAGCGCCCGAGGTTTGGCCGAGCAGGCGCATCGCCTCTTCGAGCGAGCGACTCAGGCCGGACGGATCGGTCCCACTCGCCATGCTCGTCCCCCTCGGTCCGCGACCCACCGTCGGTGCACGACCGTATAAACGCGCCCCCCGTACGGCTGCCCCACAGGTCCGCCGTGGATCTACTGCCAGGCAGTCAGGATCTCCTCGACCGGTGCGACGTCCCGCTCCGGGTCGGGCGCCGGGATCGGCGGGCCTGCCGGCGTACGGTCGAAGCGTGGCGCCGGGGCAGGTTGGACGTCGCCGTCCACCTCGACGAACGTCCCCCGGGCCGTGTTGTGCGGGTGCCGGTGCGCGTCGCCGGGAGCGAGCACCGGTGCGACGCAGGCGTCCAGGTCGGCGAAGACCGCCGTCCACCGGTCCCGCGTCCGCTCGGCGAACCGTTCGGTGAACCGCCTCCGCAGTTCGTCCCAGCCGCTCGGGTCGTACTGGTGGGGCAGGTCCGCGTCGGCGAGGCCGAGGCCCGTCAGCAACTCGCCGTAGAAGGCCGGTTCCAGCGCCCCGACGGCCATGAAGCCACCGTCGGCAGTGGCGTACGTGTCGTAGAAGGGCGCTCCTCCGTCGAGCAGGTTCCGCCCGCGCGGCGCTGCCCAGAGGCCGGTGCCGAGTAGCCCGTGCAGGAACGAGGTGAGCAGCGCCGAACCATCCACCATGGCCGCGTCGACGACCTGGCCGAGGCCCGAGCGCTCCCGTTCCAGCAGCGCGGCCAGCATGCCCACGGCCAGCAGCATGCCACCGCCGGCGAAGTCACCGATCAGGTTCAAGGGCGCGTGTGGGCGCTCACCGGCCCGGCCCAGCGGTTCCAGCGCTCCGGCGACCGCGATGTAGTCGATGTCGTGGCCGGCCCGGGCGGCCAGCGGCCCCTCCTGACCCCATCCGGTCATCCGCGCGTACACCAGGCGGGGGTTGCGGTCCCGGCAGACGTCCGGGCCGAAGCCGAGCCGCTCGGCGACCCCCGGCCGGTACGCCTCGACGAGGACGTCCGCCCGGTCGACGAGGCGCAGCAGGTCCGCCACACCGGCCGGTGATTTCAGGTCCAGCGCGGTGATCCGCCGGCCGCGCTGCAACGGTCCCCTACTCGGCGCGGCCAGCCGACCGGCGCCCGGGCCGCCCGGCCGGTCGACGCGCACCACGTCGGCCCCGAGGTCGGCGAGCACCATGCAGCCGAACGGCGCTGGCGCGAGGCTGGCCAGTTCGACCACCCGCACCCCGGCCAGCGGCCCACCCCGCGAGGACCCGCCCGCCGTCACGCGACGCCGACCGGCTCGGTGGGACGGGAAGCGAGGCGGTCGACCAGGTCGCCGGGGGGTGTGAACCGGTCGCCGTAGCGGTCGGCCAACTCGGTGGCGCGGGCCGCGAAGCCGGCCGGGCCGCCCGCGTACTGCCGGACGTAGCGGATCACGCCGCCGGTCCAGGCGGGGAAGCCGATGCCGAAGATCGAGCCGATGTTGGCGTCGGTCTCGGTACGCGCGGCGGCGGAGTCGACCGCCTCCAACCCGGACGCGCAGAAGCGGTTGAGCTGCACCCCACCCACCTTGTCGGGCAGCCCGGCCAGCAGGGCGGCGGCCCCGGCCAGGTCGCCGCCCTGCTCGCCGATCGGCGTGACGATGCTCAGCAGCAGGTCCTCCAACCTGGCAACGTCCAGGCCGGGGTTGCGCTCGCGCAGCGCGTCGATCAGGCCGACCACCAGCGAGATCGGCTTGACCCCGTGCAGCGCGCCGGTGTCCCGGCCGCGTCCGCGCGGGGTGCGGACCGCGTCATAGACGTACGCCTCAGAGGGCACGGGCGATCAGCTCCTTCATGATCTCGTTGGTGCCGCCGTAGATCTTCTGCACGCGGGCGTCGGCGTACATCCGGGCGATCGGGTACTCCGTCGTGTAGCCGTAGCCCCCGAAGATCTGGAGGCACCGGTCGACGACCTCGCACTGCCCGTCGGTGAGCCACGACTTCGCCATCGCCGCCGTCGTCACGTCCAGGTCGCCACGCGTGTGCCGGACGACGCAGTCGTCCAGGAAGACCCGACTGACCCGGGTACGGGTGGCGCACTCGGCGAGCACCATCCGGGTGTTCTGGTGCCCCATCAGCGGCTTGCCGAAGGCGGTGCGTTCCTTGGCGTACGCGACGGTCAGCTCGACCGCCCGTTCCATGACCGCGACCGCGCCGACACCGATGACAAGGCGCTCCTGCGGAAGCTGCTGCATCAGCTGGACGAAGCCCAGCCCTTCGACGCCACCGAGCAGGTTGGTCGCCGGCGCCCGGAACTCGTCGAAGAACAGCTCGGCGGTGTCGTTGGCGTGCAGCCCGATCTTGGACAGCAGCCGGCCGCGACGGAACCCCTCGGGGTCGCCGCCCACCTCGCAGACCAGCAGGGAGATGCCGGAGGCCCGCTGCTCGGGGTCGGTCTTGACCGCCACGATGACGAGGTCGGCCAGGCCGCCGTTGGTGATGAACGTCTTCGCGCCGCTGACCAGGTAGTCGTCCTCGTCACGGGCCGCCCGCGTCCGCATCGCTTGTAGGTCCGAGCCGCCGTCCGGCTCGGTCATCGCGATCGCGCCCACCAGCTCACCGCTGCACAGGCCGGGGAGCCACCGCCGCTTCTGCTCCTCGCTGCCGTACGCGACGAGATAGCCGGTGACGATCCCACTGTGTACGGCCAGCCCGAGGCTGCCCTCCCCGACGTACGCCTGTTCGTGCAGCACGACGGCCTCGTGGGTGAAGTCGCCGCCACCGCCGCCGTACTCCTGCGGGACGGACAGGCCGAGCAGCCCCAGCTCACCGGCGCGCCGGTAGTGCTCGCGGTCCGGGTGCCCCTGCGCCAACAGGCGTTCGGTGTGCGGCAGCACCTCCTTGGTGAAGAAGGTGCGGGCCAACTCGGCCAGGTCGTCGTGTTCCGGTTCGCGCCAGGGCGAGGAGGAGCCGTCGGGCGTGGACATGTCCATCACCCTCGCGCCCTGTTGGCGGCATGTCAATAAGCCCTCGACGCGTTGATCGACTTCGGTTCCGTGAAGTCGGGCCGTCCGCCCGAGCGGGACACCCCGCCTTCACGGAAATCGAGCCGATCAAGTAGCCCGGCTGCGCCGCGGATCCGCTACTCGGCCTCGTCCCCGTCGGTGGGGCGGGGTGGGCGGTGCTCGGCGATCCACGCCTCCACGTCAGCACGCAGCCAGACCGTGGTGCCGTGCAGCCTCTGGAACGGCGCGGGGAAGGTCGGATAGCGGATGAGCTGGCGCATGCGGGTGCGGCTCACGCCGAGCAGCTCTTGCAGCTCGTGCGGACCGACCAGCGGACCCGGGACTTCACCCATCACCCGACGGTAGGGCGATCAGGCATGCCGAATTAGGTCTACCTACTTGCGCAGCTCTTCCGAATGGGTGAGGGTGAACGTGACGGTCCGAGAAGGGATCGGGCCGTGTGGGCGCGGTTCAGCGAGAGGCGGGCGCGATGGAGCAGGCGACGGAGTTGGCGTGGTTGCGGGAGCGGGTCGGGGGCCTGGAGACGGCGTTGCACTGCGCGCGGCGCGAGCTGTTCGACCTGCGGTGTCGACTGGCGTTGATCGGCCGGGTGGTGCAGGACGTCGACCGGGTGCAGCGCGCCCCGGGAGTCGCCGTCGGGGCGATCAACGCGGCGCTCTACTCCGAGATGTCAAACCTGCGGCACCTCGGCCGACACTTGGTCCGCCGCCGTCGACGGCTCCGGTGATCACTTGATGCTCACCAGTTGCCAGAGCGCTCGCTGAACTGGTGAGCATCAAGCGATCACTGGCCTGAGCGGGCGCACGCCCCACCGGATCCACCGGACGTCGATGGAACCGGTGGGGCGCGGGCGATCTAGCGCGGGTGCTTCGGCGGCGTCGGGAACTGCCTCAGCAGCACCGCCACCTCCTGGCGCAGAGCACCGAGGTAGGGGTGGAAGGCGTCGCCGGGGCACTCGGTCGGATCGGCCCCGATGGTCGCCCAGTCCCGGTGGCCGGAGATGACGTCGACCCTGCCACTCGCTCCGCTGACCGGGTTGACGTAGTCGGTCCGGCCGGCGGGGGCGAGCCGACCCGCGGCGGCGAGGCCCGCCAGGACGAACACCAGCGACCGGTGTGCCGCGGCGCTGGGCTGCTGGGACGTGAACCGGCCCAGCAGGCAGATGCCGATGTTGCCGGCGTTGTAACCACCGACGTGCGCCGCGTTGACCATGAGCGGCCGACCGTCGTTGCCGAGGCCCGGACCGTACACCGGAAGGGGTCCCGGGTCGGAGTAGCGGCCCTCGTAGATCCGTCCCGCCTCGTCGATCAGCAGGTGGTAGCCGATGTCGCCGAACTCCTGAAGGACGCACTGGTCGTAGTAGATGGCACGGACCGTCGCGGCCGGGTCCGGGTCCTCGTTGTGCTCGTACACGCCGCTGTGATGGACCGTCAGCGTCTGCACCGGGAAGAACTCGGCCGGCCACAGTTCACTGCCGTCCTCGGCGAAGCGGAGCGACTCGTCGGCGCCCCACCGCGACCGGGACAGGTACGTCGGCTTTCGGCCATCTCGTGGAACGGGAAGGCTGTTCGTCTGCGGGTTGACGACCGTCCGCCGGGGCCCGTCGACCATGTTCAGCTCGGCGACGGTGGCGTCGGAGCCGTCGGAGGTCTGGACCTCGTACGCGGTGGCGCCGTTGGCGACCACGACGTTGGAGCGGGCCGCCGCCGTGCCGCCGTCCCGGCCGTTCTGGCACGCGTTCAGCTCGAGCCAGTCGCTCCAACCCTTGCCGGTGCGCAGGCGTACCGCCGCCGACGGGCCACCGTGCCGGATGGACAGGTGGGTCAGCGGGATGGCCGGCGAGGTCACCACCGTTCTGCTCATCAGGCGACCGCGTGGGGCGGCCAGCGGCGACGTCACTTCGGTGGAGGTGGACGGCGCCGCTGTCGCGGACCCGGCGAACGTGCCGGCGGCCGACAGGCCCACCGCCGCGCCGGCCGCGCTGTAGAGGACTCGACGTCGAGAAACCAAGATTGTGCTCCCTTGCGTGATGCGCCAGGCGTCAGCCGGCATGCTGGCCGTCCGCCCGCGCCGTGGTGCCCTGGCCGGCCCTTGGGGCACACCGCCAGGATGGGGCTCGAAAGATACTAAAGCGGCACTCTGGACGATTGGTTTATTTCCAGGGGATAGTCGTGTCGACTGATTACTCGGGGTAATCAGCGGCGGCCGACCTGGCAGGTGCCACTAGGGTCGGGCAGATGAGTGTCGAGACCGCTCCTCGCCGTCGCCGGTTGGAGCCGGACGCCCGGCGTGGCCAGATCCTGGCCTGTGCGGTCCGGCTGTTCGGCGAACGGCCGTACGGGGACGTGTCGACCACCGACGTGGCCCGGGAGGCGGGCGTCGCGCGAGGGCTGGTCAACCACTACTTCGGCACGAAGAAGGACCTCTACCTGGAGGTCGTCCGGGTCATGGTGACCATTCCGGAGGTCGCCCTCGAACGGCTGCCCAAGGGTGATCTGCCGACACGGGTCGACGCCAGCGTCTCGTGGTTCCTCGACGTGGTGTCCCGGCACAGCACGTCGTGGTTGGCGGCGGTCACCGCGCGGGGGATGGGTGGCGATGCCGACGTGGAGCGGGTGCTCGCCGAGGCCGAGGAGGTCGCCGCGGATCGCATGCTGGTCGCCGTCGGGCTGGCCGGCGAGGCGGAGCACCGCGAGGAGCTGCGGGGCATGGTCCGGGCGTACGGGGGACTGGCCACGTCGACGGCCCGGGAGTGGCTCCAGCGCGGCGCGTTGACCCGCGCCCAGGTCCACCTGCTGCTCACCACCACGCTGCTGGCGATCGTCGAACAGGTCATCCCGCAGGTCATCGCCGCCGAGGAGCCGGCGCGCCCGGTCGACCCCCGCGCCTAGTCACCCACCCGGCAGCGGGCACGCCTCCGGGCGACGCCCGGCCGCGTAGCCCGCCTTCCGGGCGACGCCCGGCCGCGGCGCCGACGACCCTGCCCGGCTCAAGCGGCCCGACGGTCGTCGGCCCGACCGGCCTGCGCTGCCGGGGCGGCCCGATCGGTCCGCGCTGCCGGGGCGGCCTGACGGTCGTCGGCCCGATCGGTCTGCGCTGCCGGGGCGGCCCGATCGGTCTGCGCTGCCGGGGCGGCATGCCGGTCGGCGGCCTGCGCGGGGTACACCCCCGTGTTGACCACCCGCAGCGGCCGTTCGCCCTCGTCGGTGCCGAAACGCCAGCGCGACGGCGTCTGCTGCCGTTGCGGGGCTGGCCCGCCAGGACGCAGCCCGGGGCGGGACAGCAGCACAGTGATCAGGTAACCGAACACCAGGAAACCGTGGCTGACCAGCCGCTCCCCGCTCACCGACCCGGTGGCCACGTCGTTGACCGAGAGCAGCAGCAGCGTGCCGACGAACGCGCTGAGCATCGGCAGAAGGCCCGCCGGCGGGCTCCGGCGTACCGCCACGAAGAGGAAGCCGGCCCCGACCGCCACGTTCCAGGCGGCCGACTCGTGCCACAGGTGTTGGCCGGAGGCGTGCAGGTGGTCGGCGGTCGCTCCCCGGCCCACCTGGGCCAGGCCGAGCACCAACTGAACCGCGCCGAGCAGCCCGAGCGCCGCGCGCAGCCCGACGACCAGGGTGCCGCGTCCGGGCAGGTGGGGCCGCCACCGCGACCGGCTGGCCGGCGGCGTGTCACCGATGTCGGCGACCGCGCCGGCAGCGGCACCGCCGCCGATGGCGGCCAGGATCGCGTCGGTCCGGTCGGGGACGTCGGTGACCAATCGGGTACGAACGCGGCGTGTCACCGCCGCCGCCGTCGCGAACCAGGCCCGGCACTGGGCGCACTCGTCCAGGTGCCCCTGCGCCGCCGCCCGTTCGTCGGCGGTCTCCTCACCGTCCAACTGCGCGGACAGGACCTCCCGCCACTGCTCACACCCCATGTGTGGGTAGTCGGTCCGCAGGCCGCTCCGGTTCCCGGCGACCGTCACCCGTTGTGGAATACTCGCCCGATCATGACGCGCTACGGCCTGCTGATCCTGCCCGCCACCAACCGGGTGTACGCCCGCTCCGCCATCGACCTCACCCGCGCCGAGCTGGCGATATTCGGCCGATCGGCCCTCGACGGCCAGATCGGCGAGCTGGACACCGAGGTCGTCGGTGGTGCGACGTACGTCACGTTCGCAGGTAGCGGGCTGACCGAGCGGGACCTGGCCGTCCTGGGCAATCTCTCCGCCGGGTACGCGCTGTTCGAGATCGTCGGCGACCTACTGCGCCCGGTCGACTGGAGCCGGTTGGACCGCTACGACGACGACCTGCTCACCATCCAGAAGTACGCGGGCAAGACCAACGAGCAGTTCACCAAGCTGCTGCTCAACGTCACCCTGCTCGCGTCGGACTGGGCCGGCGAGCTGACCGACCGCCGGTTCCGGGTGCTCGACCCGCTCTGCGGTCGGGGCACCACCCTCAACCAGGCGCTGATGTACGGCTTCGACGCGGCCGGCATCGAGCGCGACCAGAAGGACGTCGAGGCGTACCGGGCGTTCGTCACCACCTGGTTGAAGCAGAAGCGCGTCAAGCACCGGGTGCTGGAGTCGGGGCCGGTGCGGCGGGAACGCAAGGTGGTCGGCCGGCGGGTACGCATCGAGTTGGCCCCGACCCGCGAGGAGCACAAGGCGGGCCGCACGCAGTTGCTGGACGTGGTCAACGCCGACACCACCCGCGCGGGCGAGTTCTTCCGGCCGGAAACGGTCGACCTCGTGGTCGCCGACGCCCCGTACGGCGTGCAGCACGGCAGTCGTACCGCCGATCAGGGTTTGTCGCGCGACCCGCTGGCACTGCTCGCGGACGCCGCGCCGGTCTGGGCCCGGCTGCTGCGCCCCGGCGGCGCGCTCGGGATCTCGTGGAACACCCACGTCGCGAGCCGCGACGACGCGGCGGCGGCGCTGGCCGACGCCGGCCTGACCGTGGTCGACGACGAGCCCTACCGCGCGCTGCGGCACCGGGTCGACCAGTCGATCATGCGTGACGTGCTGGTGGCCCGCCGCCCGGCCTGAACCGGCCCCGGATCTCCGCTCCGAGAGACGGGCCACCCGCCACCCGCCACCCGCCACCCGCCACCCGCCGACCGGCCCGCCGCCCGGCCCGGACCACTGTCCTTCGGCCCTTTGCTCTGCTTCAACCGGCGCAACAGTGTCGGTGCCTCGCTGTCGCCTCTGTTGAAGCAGCGCAAAGGGCGGACACCGACCCCTGGCCTCCCCGGCAGCCGCGCTCCTGTGCCGCATTTCGCCTGATCAGGCGCGCGTGTGAAAACCGCGTCAAGAAACGGTTCGTGGCCGTCATGGTCGCGTTATGACCCGTGCCGCGCGCCGGTTGCCGGGCTTTGCTTGCCGGGCGCGACCGGAAGGCGGTCGCGACGAACCTTTCCGGTAAGAGGAGTCAGCGTGTCTGACGTGGTGTTCGTGGTCCTCACGGTGGCGCTGTTCGCAGTGTTCGCCCTGGTGGTCCGGGCGGTGGAGAAGCTGTGAACGCGGCCAACGTCGTCGGTCTGGTGCTCGCGATCGTCCTGGGCGCGTTCCTGGTGTTCGCCCTGCTGTTCCCGGAGCGCTTCTGATGACCATGACAACAGCGGGCGTCATCTTCGTGTTGACGCTGGTGGCGGCCCTCGTCGCCGTCTACAAGCCGTTCGGCGACCACATGTTCCGGGCGGTCTCCGGGACGAAGCAGTCGCGCGTCGAGCGGGGGGTCTACCGCCTCGTCGGTGTCAACCCGACCGCCGAGCAGACCTGGGGCGTGTACGCCCGCAGCGTGCTGGCGTTCTCGGCCGTCTCGGTCCTGTTCCTGTACCTGTTCCAGCGGGTGCAGAACCACCTGTGGCTGTCGCTCGGGTTCGACCCGGTGGCGCCGCACGGCGCGTGGAACACCGCCGTGTCGTTCGTGACGAACACGAACTGGCAGTCGTACTCGGGTGAGTCGACGATGGGCCACCTGGTGCAGATGGCCGGTCTGGCCGTGCAGAACTTCGTCTCGGCGGCGGTCGGCATCGCGGTGGCGGTCGCGCTGGTCCGCGGCTTCGCCCGCAGTCGTACCGGTCAGCTCGGCAACTTCTGGGTCGACCTGACGCGGATCGTGCTGCGCATCCTGGTGCCGATCGCGGTGCTCGGCGCCATCGCGCTGATGCTCGGCGGGGTGGTGCAGAACCTCTCCGCCGGCACCGACGTGAGCACGCTGACCGGCGGCACCCAGACGATCACCGGTGGCCCGGTCGCGAGCCAGGAGGCGATCAAGGAGCTGGGCACCAACGGCGGCGGCTTCTACAACGTCAACAGCGCCCACCCGTTCGAGAACCCCACCACCTGGACGAACTGGCTGCAGATCTTCCTGAGCCTCCTGATCCCGTTCAGCCTGCCCCGGGTCTTCGGCCGGATGGTCGGGCAGAACCGGCAGGGCTACGCCATCGCCGCGGTGATGGGCATCCTCGCGTTCGCAAGCGTCGCCATCACCAACGTTTTCGAGCTGGCCGGCCACGGTACGGTGCCGCAGGCCGTCGGCGCGGCGATGGAGGGCAAAGAGGTGCGGTTCGACGTGTCGAACTCGGCCACCTTCGCCGCCGCCACCACGCTCACCTCGACCGGCGCGGTCAACTCGTTCCACGACTCGTTCACCTCGCTCGGCGGCATGATGACGATGGTCAACATGATGCTCGGCGAGGTCGCACCCGGCGGGACCGGTTCCGGCCTCTACGGCCTGCTGATCCTCGCGGTGATAACGGTCTTCGTGGCTGGCCTGATGGTGGGCCGCACACCCGAGTACCTGGGCAAGAAGATCGGCTCGCGGGAGATCAAGTTCGCCTCGCTGTACTTCCTGATCACGCCGATCCTGGTGCTCGTCGGCACGGCGGTCGCGTTCGCCACCGGTAACAACTCCACAGTGCTCAACGCCGGCCCGCACGGACTCTCCGAGGTGCTGTACGCGTTCACCTCGGCCAGCAACAACAACGGCTCCGCCTTCGGCGGCATCACGGTCAACACCACCTGGTGGGACACCGCGTTGGGGCTGTGCATGCTGCTGGGCCGGTTCCTGCCGCTCATCTTCGTGCTCGCGTTGGCCGGCTCACTGGCCCGCCAGGCACCGACCCCCGCGTCCGAGGGCACCCTGCCGACCCACCGACCGCTGTTCATCGGGATGGTCGTCGGCGTCACGGTCGTCCTCGTCGCGCTGACCTTCCTGCCCGCGCTCGCGCTCGGCCCGCTGGCAGAGGGGCTCTGACCACCATGAGGAACGAGGACATGTCCGTGACATCCGGGCAAATCGTCGCCGGAGCCGACCAGGGCAACCGGATCGGCGGGGGCCTGCTCGACCCCACACAGTTGATCCGGTCCCTGCCGGACGCCGTACGCAAGCTCAACCCCGCCACCCTGTGGCGCAACCCGGTGATGCTGATCGTGGAGGTCGGCGCGGCCTTCACCACCGTCCTGGCGGTGACCGATCCGTCGGTGTTCGCCTGGGCGATCACCGTCTGGCTCTGGCTGACCGTCGTCTTCGCCAACCTGGCCGAGGCGGTCGCCGAGGGTCGGGGCAAGGCCCAGGCCGCCACGCTGCGGCAGGCGAAGAAGGACACCATCGCCACCCGGCTGGTCGACTGGAAGCCGGGCGCGCGGGCCAACACCTACCGCGACGAGGCGGTGGCCGCGCCGGAGCTGCGCCAGGGCGACATCGTGCTCATCGAGGCCGGCGGGATCATCCCGGGCGACGGCGACATCGTCGAGGGCATCGCCAGCGTCGACGAGTCGGCCATCACCGGTGAGTCGGCCCCGGTCATCCGGGAGTCCGGCGGCGACCGCAGCGCGGTCACCGGCGGCACCAAGGTGCTCTCCGACCGGATCATCGTGAAGATCACCCAGAAGCCGGGGGAGAGCTTCATCGACCGCATGATCGCCCTGGTCGAGGGTGCCAACCGGCAGAAGACGCCGAACGAGATCGCGCTGAACATCCTGCTCGCCGCGCTCACGGTCATCTTCCTGCTGGCCGTGGTCACCCTCCAGCCGATGGCGATCTTCTCCAAGGCGTACCAGGCCGCCGCGCCGGACAGCGGTGCGATCACCGGCTCCGGCGTGACCGGTGTCGTGCTCGTCTCGCTGCTGGTCTGCCTGATTCCCACCACCATCGGCGCGCTGCTGTCGGCCATCGGCATCGCCGGCATGGACCGCCTGGTCCAGCGCAATGTGCTGGCGATGAGCGGTCGGGCCGTCGAGGCTGCCGGCGACGTCAACACCCTGCTGCTGGACAAGACCGGCACCATCACGCTCGGCAACCGGCAGGCCGCCGAGTTCGTACCGGTCGAGGGGGTCGACGCCGCGACCGTGGCCGACGCCGCCCAGCTCTCCAGCCTGGCCGACGAGACCCCGGAGGGGCGCTCGGTCGTCGTGCTGGCGAAGAACGAGTTCGGACTGCGCGAACGCGAGCCCGGCGTCATGCCGCACGCCATCTTCGTACCGTTCACCGCGCAGACCCGGATGAGCGGCGTCGACCTGACACCGGACGCCAGCGTCGACGGCGGCGCGGTGGGCACGGCCCGCCGGGTCCGCAAGGGCGCCGCCGCCGCGGTCATGAAGTGGGTACGCGAGAACGGCGGCCACCCCACCGAGCAGGTCGGCGAGATCGTGGACGCCATCAGCGGCACCGGCGGCACCCCGCTGGTGGTCGCCGAGCACGTCGACGGTGAGCCGGCCCGCGCCCTGGGCGTCATCCACCTCAAGGACGTCGTCAAGTCCGGCATGCGCGAGCGGTTCGACGAGATGCGCCGGATGGGCATCCGGACCGTGATGATCACCGGCGACAACCCGCGCACCGCGAAGGCCATCGCCGACGAGGCCGGGGTGGACGACTTCCTGGCCGAGGCGACACCGGAGGACAAGCTCGCGCTGATCAAGCGGGAGCAGGAGGGCGGCCGGCTGGTCGCGATGACCGGTGACGGCACCAACGACGCGCCGGCACTCGCCCAGGCCGACGTCGGGGTGGCCATGAACACCGGCACGTCGGCCGCCAAGGAGGCCGGCAACATGGTCGACCTCGACTCCGACCCGACCAAGCTGATCGAGATCGTGGAGATCGGCAAACAGTTGCTGATCACCCGTGGAGCGCTGACCACGTTCAGCATCTCCAACGACATCGCGAAGTACTTCGCGATCATCCCGGCCATGTTCGCCGGCCTCTACCCGAGCCTGGACACGCTGAACATCATGCGGCTGGCCAGCCCGGAGTCGGCGATCCTGTCCGCCGTCATCTTCAACGCCCTGGTGATCATCGCGCTGATCCCGCTCGCCCTGCGCGGCGTGCGGTACCGGCCGGCCGCCGCGTCGAAGCTGCTCAGCCGCAACCTGCTGGTGTACGGGCTGGGCGGCATCATCGTGCCGTTCATCGGGATCAAGCTCATCGACCTGCTCATCCAGTTCGTCCCGGGGATTTCGTGATGCGTCTACCCACCTGGATCGCCCAACACCTCGCCGCCCTGCGCGCCCTGCTCGTCTTCACGGTGCTGCTCGGCCTGGCCTACCCACTGGCCCTGGTCGCGCTCGGTCAGCTACCCGGCCTCCACCACAAGGCCGACGGCTCGCTGATCACGTCGGGCGGGACGACTGTCGGCAGCTCGCTGATCGGCCAGTCCTTCACCGACGCGGACGGTAACCCCGTACCCCGCTACTTCCAGTCCCGTCCGTCGGCCGCCGGCGACGGCTACGACCCGACGTCCACCTCGGCCAGCAACCTCGGCCCGGAGAGCGTGGTCGACGCCATCGCCACCGACCCGGAGGAGTCCAGCGAGAGCCTGCTCACCCAGGTGTGCGGGCGCAGCAAGGCCGTCGGCGAGCTGAACGCCGTCGACGGCCGCCGCCCCTACTGCACCGCCGACGGAGTGGGTGCCGTGCTCGCCGTCTTCCGCGCCGATGGTCTGACCGGCCCGGTCACCCGGGTGGTCAGCGTCAACCAGGTCGCCCCGGCCACACCGTTCGTCACCTCGTACCAGGGGGTGACTGTGGAGCTGGCCAGGCCCGGCGAGGACTACGTCGCCGCCGGCGGAGTCATCACCCCGATCCGGGGCGACGCGCCGGCCGACCCGGCGGTGCCCGCCGACGCGGTCACCGCCAGCGGCAGCGGCCTCGACCCGCAGATCAGCCCGGCGTACGCCGAGGTGCAGGTCAACCGGGTCGCCCGGGAACGCGGCGCGGACCCGGCGGCGATCCGCAAGCTCGTCGAGGAGCACACCGGCGGGCGTGGGCTCGGGTTCATGGGCGAGCCCGGCGTCAACGTGCTGGAACTCAACATCGCCCTCGACAAGCGGTTCGCCGCGCGCTGAGGACCCTGGCGGGCGGGGCCGCGCTGACCGGGCGCGGCTCCGCCCGCCACGTTGACCAGGGAGGATGGTTCCCGTGCCACGCGGAGAACTGCGCATCTATCTCGGGGCCGCACCCGGCGTCGGCAAGACGTACGCCGTGTTGGAGGAGGCCCAGCGGCGGGCCGCGCGCGGCACCGACGTGGTGATCGGCTTCGTGGAGACCCACGGCCGGCAGCACACCGTCGCCATGATCGGCGACCTGGAGCAGGTGCCCCGCCGCGCGATGGAGTACCGGGGCGTCGAGTTCACCGAGATGGACGTGGACGCGGTGCTGGCCCGCCGGCCGCAGATCGCGGTCGTCGACGAGCTGGCGCACAGCAACGTGCCCGGCTCCCGGCACGACAAGCGCTGGCAGGACGTCCAGGAGCTGCTGGACGCGGGGATCGACGTGCTGTCCACGGTCAACGTGCAGCACCTGGAATCCGTGAACGACGTCGTCGCCCAGATCACCGGCACCATGCAGCGGGAGACCGTACCGGACGAGATCGTCCGCGCGGCTGAGCAGGTCGAGCTGGTCGACATGACCCCGGAGGCGCTACGTCGCCGGATGGCGCACGGCAACATCTACCGACCCGACAAGATCGACGCCGCGCTCGGCAACTACTTCCGGGTCGGCAACCTCACCGCGCTGCGCGAGCTGGCGCTGCTCTGGCTGGCCGACAAGGTCGACGAGCAGCTCGACAGGTACCGCAGCCAGCAGGGCATCGCCGCCACCTGGGAGGCCCGCGAACGCGTCGTGGTGGCGCTGACCGGCGGCCCGGAGGGCGAGACGTTGATCCGCCGGGCGGCCCGGGTCGCGGCCCGCAGCAAGGGCGCCGACCTGCTCGCCGTGCACGTGGCCCGCAGCGACGGCCTGGCCGGCGCCGACCCGGCCCAGCTCGCCCGCCAACGGGTGCTCGTCGAGAGCCTGGGCGGCACGTACCACCAGGTGCTCGGCACCGACGTGCCGGCCGCGCTGCTCGACTTCGCCCAGGCCGTGAACGCCACCCAGTTGGTGCTCGGGGCCAGCCGGCGGGGTCGATTCGCGCAGATCTTCGCCCGGGGCGTGGGGGTGACCACCACCGCCCTCTCCGGCTCGATCGACGTACACCTGGTCACCCACAAGCAGGCCGGCAAGGGCCGGCGGGCGGCGGCGGTGCCGGCGGCGCTGTCCCGCCGTCGTCGACTGCTCGGCTTCGGCCTGGCGGTGCTCGGCATGCCCCTGCTCACGCTGCTGCTCAAGACCCTGCCCGACCTGACGCTGACCAACGACATCCTGCTCTTCCTGGCCGGGGTGGTCGGGGTCGCGCTGGTCGGCGGGGTGTGGCCGGGGCTGGTCGCCGCGCTCGGTGGTTCGCTGCTGCTCAACTGGTTCTTCACCCCGCCGTACCGCACCCTGACCATCGCCGAGGCCGACAACCTGCTCGCGCTCGCCGTCTTCGTCGGGGTGGCCCTCGCGGTGAGCTGGATCGTCGACGTGGCCGCCCGGCGTACCCGCGAGGCCGCGCGGGCCGCCGCCGACGCGCAGACCCTCGCCGCCGTCGCCGGCGGCGTGCTGCGCGGCGAACGCCCGCTGCCCGCTCTGCTGGACCAGCTCCGCGAGACCTTCGGGCTGCGCGCGGTGAGCCTGCTGGAGCTGGCCGAGGAGGCCAGCGGCCGCCCCGCCCGGGCCCGCGAGGAGCGCGCCTGGTGCGTCGTGGCCAGCGTCGGTGAGCAGCCGGCCTGCACACCCGACGACGGTGAGACCGCGGTACCCGTCGACGAGCGGATCACCGTCGTGCTCAGCGGCCGGCGGTTGGAGGCCGCCGACCGGCGGATCGTCGAGGCGTTCGCCGCCCAGGCCGCTGTCGCGCTGCGCCAGGAACGGCTCGCCGAGGAGGCCGCCACCGCCCGGCCCCTCGCCGAGGCCGACCGGATGCGCACCGCGCTGCTCGCGGCGGTCAGCCACGACCTGCGTACGCCCCTGGCGTCGGCGAAGGCGGCGGTGACCAGCCTGCGCAGTCACGACGTCGAGTTCGACGAGGCCGACCGCGAAGAACTGCTGGAGACCGCCGAGGAGTCGCTGGACCGCCTCGCCCGACTGGTCGCCAACCTGCTCGACATGAGCCGCCTCCAGGCCGGCGCCCTGGGCATCGCCACCACCGCGATCGGCCTGGAGGACGCCGTACCCCTGGCCCTGGACGAACTTGGCCCGGCGGCCGCGACCGTCGCGACGGACATTCCGGCCGACCTGCCGGCCGCCACCGCGGACCCGGGCCTGCTGGAACGGGTGCTGGTCAACGTCATCGCCAACGCGCTGCGCTACAGCCCGCCCGGCCAGCCGCCCACGATCACCGCCAGCGCTCACGCCGGCCAGGTGGAGCTGCGGGTCATCGACCGGGGTCCGGGCATCCCGGAAGACCAGTGGGAGCACGTCTTCCTGCCGTTCCAACGCCTCGGTGACCGGGACAACCAGACTGGCGTCGGCCTCGGCCTCGCCCTGTCCCGGGGGTTGGCCGAGGCGATGGGTGGCAGCATCACCCCGGAGACCACGCCCGGCGGTGGGCTCACCATGGTGCTGCGGCTGCCCGCCGCGGCGCAGACCAGCCCGGAGGAGCCGCAGGAATGACGCGCATCCTGGTCGTCGACGACGAACCGCAGATCCTGCGGGCCCTGCGGATCAACCTGCGCGCCCGCCGGTACGACGTGGACGTCGCCGCCACCGGGGCCGCCGCGTTGAAAGCCGCCGCCAGCCACCCACCGGACCTGGTGGTCCTCGACCTCGGCCTGCCCGACCTCGACGGTGTGGAGGTGATCCGCGGCCTGCGCGGCTGGACCGCCGTGCCGATCATCGTGCTCTCCGGCCGGGCGGGCAGCGAGGACAAGGTCGCCGCGCTCGACGCGGGCGCCGACGACTACGTCACGAAGCCGTTCGGGGTGGAGGAGTTGCTGGCCCGCATCCGCGCGGTGACCCGGCGGCTCAGCGCGCCCAGCGAGGCCGTGCCGGCGCTGCGGATCGGCCGGCACATCGTCGACCTGGCCGACCACCGCGTGTGGCGCGACGACGACACCGAGGTCAAGCTGACCCCCACGCAGTGGAGCGTGCTGGAGAAGCTGCTGCGCCATCCCGGCAAGCTGGTCAGCCAACGCCAGCTCCTCCAGGAGGTGTGGGGGCCGGAATACCAGAACGAGACCAACTATTTGCGGCAGTACCTGGCCCAGCTCCGGCGAAAGTTGGAGGACGATCCGGCCCGTCCCCGCCACCTCATCACCGAACCGGGCATGGGCTACCGCTACCGTCCCTGACCCGTTGACACCGGCCGACAGAGATTGAAGAATCTCGTACCGCAGCGGCAGCGGCGTGCTTCTGTAACCGTTCCCGCCGCTTACCTGCGGCAACCGCCGCTTACCTGCGGCAACCGCCGCGTCGCTGGCGCTGAGCGGCAACCTCGCCGTGCAGGCCATCGCCGTACCCGCCCTCCAGGCCCGGCTGCGTCAGGACGGCGCGGTGCTGGACTGGGGTACGCCCGGCGAGCCAAGGGTGTCAACCGGCTGCGGTTCCGCCCGATGCTGCCCACCGCCGGGTCGTGGACCGTGCACCTGCGCTGGACCGCCGACCCGAACCGTGCGACGAACGTGCCGGTGGACATCGCGTACTCCGGTGGGGTGACCACCCGGACCATCGACCAGCGGCAGTCCGGCGGCCAGTGGGTGCCGCTGGGGCGGGTAACGTTCCAAACGGACCAAGATCGGCGTACGAGGAGGCTCAGTGCAGACGACGACGGTGGACATCCCGACCAGCGACGGAACGGCGGACACGAGCCTGACCCGGCCCGACGGCGACGGCCCGTTCCCGGCAGTGCTCCTCTTCATGGACGCCTTCGGGCCCCGGCCCCGCCTGGTGGAGATGGCCGAGCGGATCGCCGAACGCGGTTACCTGGTGCTCACGCCCCACCTGTTCTACCGGGCCGGCCGGGCACCGCTATTCGACCTGTCGCGGCTCGGTGAGGCCGACCAGCGGGGCGCCCTGTTCGAGAAGATCGTGCCGTTGATCGGGGCGTTGACCCCCGACGTGATCAGCCGGGACACCGCCGCCTATCTCGACTTCCTGGCCGCCCGCGACGACGTCCGGCCGGGACCGGTCGTGATCACCGGTTACTGCATGGGCGGCACGAACGCGCTGCGGGCCATCGAGGCGCACCCGGACCGCATCGCCGCGGTCGCCAGCTTCCACGCCGGGCGGGTCGTCACCGAGACGCCGGACAGCCCCCACCTGGGCGTCGGCTCGATCACCGGCGAGCTGTACTTCGGGCACGCCGACGCGGACCAGTCCATGACGCCCGAGCAGATCGCCACGCTGGAGAAGGCGCTCGACGCCGCCGGGGTGCGCTACCGCTCCGAGGTGTACGGGGGCGCGCTCCACGGCTTCACGATGGCCGACACCCCGATGTACCACGAGCAGGCCACCGAGCGGCACTGGGCGGCCCTGTTCGACCTGCTGGACCGCACCCTGCCGGCGAGCTGACGCGGGCCCTGCCGCGCTGCCACGCAGCTCGTGCGGGACGTTGGGGACGACCCACACGGCGTCGTGTCAGGCGGCGCGGGCGTACGAGATCGGCAGGCCGGGCACGGAGACGTCGACCGCGAGCAGCGCGCCGTCCGTCGGGCCGGCCGGCGTGCGGCCGATCGAGGCGGTGCCGATGAAGAGCCGCCGCAGGTCGGAGCCGCCCAGGCAGATGCCGGCCGGCTGGGCCGCCGGTAGCCGGATCTCCTGGTCCAGGGTGCCGTCCGGCCGGTAGCGGCGAACGGCCGAGCCGCCCCACAGCGCGATCCAGAGGTGGCCCGCCGCGTCGACAGTCATCCCGTCCGGGCTGCCCTCGCCCGGTGCGAGCCGCACCAACGGCTCCCGGCCGTGCAGGTCACCGGTGACCGGGTCGACGGTGAACCGGTCGACTTCGCCGCGCGGCGTGTCCGCCAGGTACATGGTGGTGCCGGTGGCGTCGAACGCCGGCCCGTTCGGGATGGACAGCCCGGTCACCGCGGGCACCGGCGTCGTGCCTGGATCGAGCCGGTACAGCGTGCCCCCGCCGGGCCCTCCGGCGTACGTCATGCTGCCGGCCCAGAAGCGGCCGTGCGGGTCGGCAACGGCGTCGTTCATCCGGGTGGGCTCGGGCGCGTCGGCGACCAGGTCGGCGACCGGCCGGGGATCACCGGCGGCGGGCAGAACGGTGATGCCGGTGCCGGCGGCCGCCAGCCACTCGCCGGGCCGATCGGCCACCGGGGCGACCGCGCCGAGCGGGACGTCGAGGTGGCGCAGTTCCCGTAGCGGGGCGGGACGGTCACCGTCGGTCTCCAGCAGACGTCCGGCCAGCAGGTCGACGAGGACCAGGCGGTCGTCGACCCAGCGCAGCCCCTCGCCCAGCTCCAACCGCTCCGTGTTCCAGACGGTCGGTTCGGTCAGCTCCATCTCGCTCCTCCTGCGGTTCTCCGGCGGTGGTCTCCGAGCGCCCCGAGCGCCCCGAGCGCCCCGAGCGCCCCGAGCGCTCCGAGCGCCCCGAGCGCCCCGAGCGCTCCGAGCGGGTCCGAGCGCCCCGAGCGGGTCCGAGCGCCCGTGGTGCCGCAGGCGGCGGGCGTGGTTGAGGCGTCAGTCGCGACGGATCAGGCCTGGCCCGGCGGTGATGTCGATGTCGCCGCTCTCGACGTCGTGCCCGGCGGCGCAGCGCAGCACCGCGCGGACCGGTTCGCCGCACTCGTGGTGGGTGGCGAGGATGCCGGGGCCGGCCTCGTCGGCGCTCCAGGTGTCGCCCCAGTTGCGCAGGGCGGTGATGACTGGCAGCAACTCCTGGCCCTTGCGGGTCAGTTGGTACTCGTGGCGGGTGCGCTGCCCCGGCTCCCGGTAGGGGATTCGTTCGAGCAGGCCGGTGCCGACCATGTCTTTGAGGCGGGCCGCCATGGCGGGCTCACCGACGCCGACACGGCGGACGAAGTCGTCGAAACGGCGCGTGCCGAGCAGCGCCTCACGCATGATCAGGACCGTCGACCGGCTGCCCACGATGTCCATTGCCCGTGCGACGGAGCAGTTCTCCATCGACCAGGATTCGCGGTCGTCCCGTAGGTCCTCCATGTCGCCCAGCCTATCTGACTTGCGCTGAGGCTAGCCAGGTGATATCAGGTCCTCGTCGTTGGCACCGCGTCCCGAGTAGCGGCGGGCCAGATGGCGGGCGAGCGGCATCCACGCCTCGATGGCGCGGTCCCGCAGTACCGGTCGGCGCGGGTCGTCGGCCGGCGTATGAGGGAGCGATGGTGGGGCGAGGTCAGGCCCACATTGGCAGTTCGCTATCGGGCTCCTAGGGTGGTCAGGACACGGGAGGTGGAGCTTGGTCGACGCCGGTGGCGCGGCGCGTTGGCTACAGCTCAACGCACCCCGGGGCGGGCCGGACGAGCTGTCGCTCCTGGTCACCCGAGCGGCGCCGGCGATCGGCGCCACCGAGATCGTGATCTACCTGGCGGACTACACCCAGGCCTGCCTCGTGCCCCTGCTGGGTGCCGGTCTGGCTCGGGATCAGTTGACGATCGAGACGACCCTGGCCGGTCGGGCGTTCACGACCCTCGACGTGCAGCGAGCCGCCGATAGCCCGGACCGGCTCTGGGTGCCCCTGCTGCTCGGCTGCGAACGGCTGGGGGTTCTGGAGGTCGTGTCGCCGGCCGCCGATGACACGGCGTTGGACGGGCCCGCCTGGGAGTTGGCGGTCAACGTCGCCCAGGTTTTGGTGAACCGCAGGCTCTACGGCGATGTCATCGAGCGGATGCGCCGACGCCTGCCGATGCAGGTCGCCGCCGAGATCGTGTGGGGGCTGCTGCCGCCGCTGACCTTCGCGACCGACGATCTGGTGATCACCGCGATCCTCGAACCGTGCTACGACGTCGGCGGGGACATCTTCGACTACGCGCTGAACGGCGACGTGCTCAGTCTCGGACTCTTCGACACGTGCGGGCACGGCATCAAGGCGAGCACCCTGGCCTCGCTGGTGGTCAGCGCGTACCGCAATGCCCGCCGGTCCGGCCTCGACCTCGTCGACACGGCCATCAGCATCGACCGGTGGGTGCGCTCCGAGCACCCCAGCTACTTCGCGACCGGGCTGCTCGCCGAGTTGGACCGGCGGACCGGCCGGCTCAGGATCATCAACGCAGGTCACCCCGGTGCCATGCTG
This sequence comes from Micromonospora sp. DT4, assembly GCF_049841675.1. Classification (NCBI taxonomy): domain Bacteria; kingdom Bacillati; phylum Actinomycetota; class Actinomycetes; order Micromonosporales; family Micromonosporaceae; genus Micromonospora; species Micromonospora sp. DT4. The sequence goes on along the minus strand of NZ_JBNCKT010000021.1, from coordinate 13,818 downwards.
CTGCGCGACGGCAAGGCCATCCGGGAGCTGCCGGGCCCGACCGCGCTACCGCTCGGCCTCGGTCACCTGTCGGAGGCCAGGCCCCGGGTGTACGAGGAGGAGCTGCACCCGGGGGACCGCCTCCTCGCCTACACCGACGGCATCACCGAAGCGCGCAGTGCCGACGGGGAGCGGTTCGGACTGGATCGGCTCGTCGACTTCGTCAACCGCGCCCTCAACGACGGGCTGCCCAGTCCGGAGACGATGCGCCGCCTGGTGCGTGCCGTCCTCGCGTACCAGGACGAGCAGCTCGATGACGACGCCACGGCCCTGTTCCTGGAGTGGCAGCCGCCGCACCTGCCGCTGGGGCACCTGCGGCACGTCACCGCACCCCAGCCCTGACCGCGGAGTGGGATTTTGCTGTCTAGCGTCACACCATGGCCGTTCAGGTGCTGTCGGGGGGATTCGGCACCGGCGGCCCGCCGGATGGGTGCCGCACGGAGTTCTTTTCCCGGCGGCCCCGTAGGCTGTGATCGCGCGGCTCGATGGCCCCTCGCCGATCCGCGTCCTTCACTTCCCATGGCCTCGAAGCTGCCAATGGCTCAGTCGAGCGCTGCCGCGCACATCCCCTTGGAGCATCTCGTGCCCGATTTGACGTTCGCCCGGAACCCCTTCGCGATCGACGGCGACAGGGTCGTCGTCGACGACGAGCGCAGTCCAGTCACGGACGTGAGCGCCGCGTCGATGTCCCGCCTGCGTACCCCGTTCGCGGCGGCGAACCCGGCCCCCGCGACGACTGACCGGCCCGAGCGCCCGGAGGGGAAAACCGTAATCTGACCTGCCACCGCTCGTCTCCGATCAGGAGGCGGTCAGCGCGCACAGGCGCTGTCCGGGTTGAGCGCAGGAGGAGTGGTACCCATGTCGCCAGCCGGTCGGGCAGTACCCGATCCCGGGTTGGTCGTCGCGGCTCGACAGGGCGACCGGCGCGCTCTCGACGACGTCGTGGCGGCCTCGCTTCCGCTGGTCTACAACATCGTCGGGCGCGCGCTGCGCGGCCATGCCGACGTCGACGACGTGGTCCAGGAGACGCTGGTACGGGTGATCCGGCACCTGCCCACCCTCAACGACCCGGCGGCGTACCGGTCCTGGCTCGTGGCGATCACCATTCGGCAGGTGCGCGACTGGGACCAGCGCCGACGGGTCGCCCTCGACCGCGACGCCGGGCTGGACGCGATCCACAACGTGCCCGACCCCGCCTCCGACTTCGCCGGGATGACGATCCTCCGGCTCAGCCTCACCGACCAGCGTCGGGAGGTAGCCGAAGCGACCCGGTGGCTCGATCCGGACGACCAGGAACTGCTCTCGCTGTGGTGGCTGGAGGAGACCGGCGAGTTGACGCGTACCGAGATCGCCGACGCGGCGAGTCTGTCGCCGGGGCACGTCGCCGTACGCATCCACCGGATGAAGGAGCAGATCCAGAGCGCCCGGGGGGTCGTCCGCGCACTGCACGCCCGGCCCGGGTGCCCCGATCTGCACGCCGTGAGGGCCGAGTGGGACGGCACTCCCAGTCCCCTGTGGCGCAAGCGGTTGGCCCGCCACGTCCGTGACTGCGCGTTCTGCGGGCACCTGGGCACCGGGTTCCTGCCGATCGACCGGCTGCTCGCGGGGATGCCGCTGCTGCCGCTGCCCGCCGGCCTCAGCGCCCACATCCCGCACGCGAGCGTGCCCCCGGCCGCCGCGCAGACCGTCGGACCGCCCTCGAACGTCGTCGACCTGGCGGTGCACGCGCCCCGTGGCCTGATGACGTCCCTGGCCGCATCTGTGGTGGCCGCGGTCGCCGCGATCACCGCGTTGGTGGTGGTCCTGCCGGCTGATCCGGCTGCCGCGCCACAGGCCGCGCCCTCCTGGGCCGCCGCGCCGCCGGCCGCGCCCACCGTCGTCGCCTCCCCGAGCAGGGCAGCGTCGCCGAGCGTGCGTCCGTCGCCGTCGAAGGCACCGGTAGTGCCGGCGGTCAGCTCCGTGCGCAAGGGCGTCGGGGTGTGGAACTTCGCCGGCGCGAGCCAGGCGTTGGCCAACTCGAAGGCCGGCTGGTACTACAGCTGGGGCACCCAGCATCCGGGCATCAGCACACCGCGGGGCGCGACGTTCGTGCCCATGATCCGTAGCGCGGAGAACGTCAACGCCGGTGAACTGGCCCGCGCCCGGGCCGCCGGGCCCTACCTGCTCGGCTTCAACGAGCCGGACCTGCCCGAGCAGGCGAACATGACCGTCGACCGGGCGCTGGACCTGTGGCCGCAACTGATGGCGACGGGCAGCAAGCTGAGCAGCCCAGCGGTCGCCTGGGGTGGCGCGGACCCGCAGGGTTGGCTGGACAGATTCATGACCGGCGCCGAGGCCCGAGGTCACCGGGTCGACTTCATCGCCCTGCACTGGTACGGGGCCGACTTCACGACGGCGGCGGCGGTGAACCAGCTTCGGCAGTACCTGCAAGCCGTCTACCAGCGGTACAAGAAGCCGATCTGGTTGACCGAGTTCGCGCTGATCCGTTACGACGGCGGGCGTCAGGTGTTCCCCAGCCAGGAGCAGCAGGCGGCCTTCCTCACCGCGGCCACCGGCATGCTCGGCCAGCTCTCCTACGTGCAGCGGTACGCCTGGTTCGGCCTGCCCGCGACCGACAAGGACAAGTCCGGGTTGTTCAGCGACGGCAGCAGGGCGACGGCGGTCGGCCGCGCGTTCCAGGCCGCGCGCTGAGCGCCGTCCCATGACCAGTTCCCTGCTCAAGGCCTCCGCCTGGCGGATCGCCGGCGTCGTCGTAGCTCTCGCCGCGACGACGCTGGCCGTCGGCCTGACCCGGCACGCAAGTCGCACCGACCAGCCCGCCGCACCCGCGTCGGCCACTGCCGCGCCTGCCGCTTCGGTGCTGCTCAACGGCACCGACGGCGCCTTCATCCAACTGCTGCTCCCGATGGACGAGGGAGCGCTCGCGCTGATCGACCACCTCGACGCCCGACCGTCGGCCACCGATCCCGCGCTGCGCGTCGTCCTCGGTGACATCCGGACGGCGCACCGGTCCGAGCTGGTGGAGCTGCGGAGGTTGTTGGCCGCCGGCAACGTCCCGGAGCAGAACATCCACGAGGGGCATCAGATGCCCGGCATGGTGACGGACGATCGCCTCGCCGAGCTGCGCGCCGCCCCGGACGTCGAGGTGCCGTCCCGGGCCGTCGGTCTGCTCCGGGCACACCTCGAGCAGACCGTCGTGCTGTGCCGGGGCGAGCAGACCGCCGGGGGCAGCCCGGAGGTGCGGGCGCTCGCCGGCCGGATCCAGACGACGCGAGCTGCCGAGCTGAACGCTCTGGCGGGTCGGCCCGGCGCGACCAGCGATGCGGACAACTGACCTGCACGCGATTCTCGCCGCGCCGCACGTCGCGCTCGCCGCCGCGCAGGAGGGACCGCAGCGGGCGGCCGTGACCAGCGCTTTCGCCTCCGCGCTGGAGACCGGGAAACTGGTCGGCGCCGCAGCGGTCCTGGCCGGTGGTCTGCTCGCCGCCGCGCTGCTGCGCCGCGCAGGCTAGGCCGGCGGCTCGATCGCCTCGACCAGCACCTGGAGCACGTGCCGGTACGGCTGGCCGGTGGCCCGGCTCATGCCCATCTCGCAGGTGCGGTTGCAGGAGGCGTACGCGTCGTGGTGGCGCTGATTGACCTCGGCGGCCTGGGCGGCGGTGGCGCTCGCGGTGACCTCGGGGTGCAGTAGTCCCCGGTCGCCGGCGAAGGCGCAGCACCCCCAACTGTCCGGCACGGTCACCGTGTCGGCGACCGCCCGGGCCACCGTGTGCAGGTCGTCGATGCCGTCGAGGTGCACGGTGGAGCAGGTGGGGTGCAGCGCGAGCGACCCCAGCCGCCGGGGCTCGGGCAGCGCCGGCAGCAGGTGCTGGGCGGTGAAGGTGACGCTGTCGACGACACGCAGCCCCGCGTACCGTGCCCGGTCCTGGACGGCGAGCGCGGCGGTCAACTGCGTGAGGCCGTGGGTGCAGGACGACGCGTCGCACACCACGGGCAGCCGCCCCTGGTCACTGGCCGCCCAGAGCACGGCCAGGGTCCGCTCGGCCATCTCGCGGTGCCCGGCGGGGTAGCCCTTGGACTGCCAGGGCGTCCCGCAGCACAGGCCCGCCGTGCCGGCCGGTACGACCACCGGCACCTCGGCCAGTTCGCACAGGCGCAGGAACGCCGCTGCCGAACCGCCGGGCGGGCCGTCCTGAGCCGCGAACACGCTGCCGATGCAGGCCGCGAAGAACACCGCCTGGGCGTCCGGCGCGCTGCGCGGCGCGGGTCGGGGCGCGCCGGCACGCGGGATGTCGTCGCTCCACTGTGGTACGAGTTCGGTGACGCCGAGAGAACGGATCACCCCGGTGGCGGCGCGGACCACCGGCGTCGGGGTGACGTGTGCGGTGTTCAGGCCGACCCGGACGCCGGCCACGGCGGCCTTCCAGTGCCGGGCGGCGCCGACGGCGGTGCGCTGGGCACGAGGGCTGTGCCGCTCGGCGCGCAGCCGCTTCATCGCCGCGCCCGTGTCGATGCCGACCGGGCAGGCGGTGACGCAGAGGCTGTCGGCGGCGCAGCTGTCCACCGCCGCGTACGCGTAGTCGTCGCTCAACTCCCGACGACGCTCCTCGTCCCCGGCGGCGGTGGCCAGCGCGATCTGCCGTTGTAGGACGATGCGCTGCCGAGGCGTGGTGGTCACGTCGGCGGTGGGGCAGACCGGCTCGCAGTAGCCGCACTCCACGCAGGCGTCCAGCTCCTCGTCGACCGTCGGCACGGCCTTGAGCTGCTGTAGGTGCACGGTCGGGTCGTCGTTGAGCAGTACACCCGGGTTGAGCAGGCCGCTCGGGTCGCACAACCGCTTGAGTTCGCGCATCACGTCGTACAGCTCGTCGCCGTACTGCCGGCGGACGAAGGGGGCCATGGCGCGGCCGGTGCCGTGCTCGGCCTTGAGGGTGCCGCCCTCGGCGAGGACGAGGTCGACCATGTCGTCGGTGAACCGCGCGTAGCGGTCGACCTCGGCCGGCGTGTCGAACGACTGGGTCAGCATGAAGTGCAGGTTGCCGTCACGGGCGTGCCCGAAGATGACCGCGTCGGTGTAGCCATGCCGCTCGAACAGGTCGATCAGGCCGTCGCAGGTGCCGGTCAGGCGCGGCATCGGCACCGCGATGTCCTCCAGCAGGGCCGTGGTGCCGGGCGGTCGGGCCCCGGCGACGGCGGTGTAGAGGCCCTTGCGCAGGTGCCAGAGCTTGGCTCGTTCGCGCGGGTCGCGGGTCAGCTCGGTGCCGTTGACGGCGGGTAGCCGGTCGAGCACCGACCGGGCGTCGGCCAGCGTCGCGGCCAGGTGCTCCGCGCTGTCCTCGGCGAACTCCACCAGCAGCCCGGCGTGCCCGATCACCGTCAGACCGCGCAGGGCCCGGCTCGCGTCGGGGTCGCGCTGGCTGACCCGCAGCGCGGCCGCGTCCAGCAGTTCGGCGGTACGGGCACCGGCGGCGAGTAGGGCGGGCAGGGCATCGGTGGCGTCGGTGAGGCCGGGAAGGATGAGCAGGCCGGTGGCGGTGTGGCCGTGGATCTCGACGGTGCGGAAGACGGCCTCGGCCACGAAGCCGAGCGTGCCCTCGCTGCCGATCATGAGGTGGGCGAGCATGTCCACCGGGCTGCTGTGGTCGAGCAGCGAGTTCAGCCCGTACCCCATGGTGTTCTTCATGGCGAACAGTCGCTCGATGGTGGCCCGCGAGCCGGGGTCCGAGCGCACCCGGTCGCGCAGCCGCAGCAGCCCGGCGTGCAGCTCGGGCTCGGCGGCCCGCAGCCGGTTGTCGGCGTCGCGGGCGGCGGAGTCGACGACCGTGCCGGACGGCAGCACGAAGCGCAGCGACTCCATGGTGCGGTACGCGTTGTCGGTCGTACCGCAGGTCATCCCGCTGGAGTTGTTGGCCACCATGCCGCCCACCGTGCAGGCGGCCTCGCTGGCCGGGTCCGGGCCGAGCCGTCGGCCGTAGCGGGCCAGCCGGGCGTTGGCCTGCCGGATCGTGAGGCCCGGCTGGAGTCGGATGCGCCGGCCGTCGTCGAGCACCTCGGCGTTGCGCCAGTCGGTGCGGACGTCGACAAGTACGCCCGCGCCGCCGGCCTGCCCGGCGAGGCTGGTGCCGCCGCCGCGCAGGGTCAGCGGCACCCCCGCCTCCCGGGCGGCGGCCATCAGTGCGCCCACCTCGGCCGCCGAGCCGGCGCGGACCACGGCCTGCGGCTCGAACAGGTACGGCGACGCGTCGTGGGCCACCGCCAGCCGTCGGGGCAGCTCGGCGCTGACCCGACTCGGGTCGTCGAGGCGCGCGCGCAGCAGGTCGGCGACCTCGCGGGCGTGGACGCCGGCGGCGGTCGGAGCGGGTACGACGGTGCTCATGGCGGATCCTCCGTCAGAAGGAGTGGTCAGTTGGCCGAGGACGCGTCGATCAGCAGCCGATCGGGCGTGGTGCGGGCCGGCGCGGGCAGCCGCAGCGGTCCACGACCGGGGGTGATGCTGCCGAGCACCGAGGCGTGCCGTGCGCCGGTGCCCGAGGGCAGGGTGCCCGGCAGTCCGTGCACGGTCAGGTAGCCCAGCAGCGCGAAGGCCAGCGCCTCCTTGGCGTCCGAGGCGACACCGACCTCGTCGCTGGACGACAGGTCGACGCCGGGTAGCTCGTCGACGAGCATGCCCATCAGGGTCGGGTTGTGTGCACCGCCGCCGGAGACGACGAGCCGGGTGACGCCGTGCGCCCGGCAGGCGTCGGCCACCGTGACCGCCGTCAGCCGGGTGAGCGTGGCCAGCACGTCCCGCGGCTCCGGGGTGGGCGTGTCGGTCAGGGCGGCGAGCAGGTACGGCAGGTGGAACAGCTCCTTGCCGGTGCTCTTCGGGCCGGTCAGCCGGTAGTACGGCTCGTCGAGCAGCCGTCGCAGCAGGGCCGGGTCGACCTGTCCGGCCGCTGCTCCACGTCCATCCCGGTCGTACTCCTCGACGCCGCCGCTGAAGTGGCGCACGGCGGCGTCGAGGAGCGCGTTCGCCGGGCCGGTGTCGAACGCGAGGGGATCGGTGTCCGGCGCGACGACGGTGATGTTGGCGATTCCGCCCAGGTTGAGGGCGGCCGGAACGCCGGGCAGGCCGCGCAGCAGCAGCGCGTCGAACAGGGCGACCAGCGGTGCGCCCTGACCGCCGGCGGCGACGTCGCGGCTGCGCAGGTCGGCCACGACCGCAAGACCGGTGGCCTCGGCGATCCAGGCCGGCTGACCCAGTTGCAGAGTGCCCCGGACCACGCCGTTCTCCACCCAGTGGTGCATGGTCTGGCCGTGCGAGACGACCAGATCGGCCCGGCCGCCGCACAGCTCGGCGAGAGCCCGTACACCGGCCTCGGCGAACGCCTGGCCGATGCCGGTGTCCAGCACGCAGATCGCCTCGGTGGTGGTCGGCGCGGGTGGCAGGGCGGCGGCGATCCGGGTGCGCAGCTCGTCGGGGTACGGGTGACTGAGCCGGCCCAGCGGGCGCATGCGCAGGGTGTCGCCATCGCGCTCGAACTCGGCCGCGGCGGCTTCGATGCTGTCGTACGAGGTGCCGGACATCAGGCCGATCACGCGCACCGCGTCCTCCTTCAGGCCCGGCTCACGGGAGTCACCGTCGCCTCGTCGTCATCGTCGACGCGCCGGTGGTCGTACGGCGTCTCCGGTGCGGCGTGGAAGCGGCTCGACACCGCGCCGACGACCAGGGTGACCAGGACGCCGATCGGCACCAGCCACTGCGCGGCGATGGCGGTCGCGGTGGTGGTCCCGGCCTTCGTCACGTCGATCTTGACGTAGCGGACGATGTAGGTCATCACCGCCACCGTGACGAGGAAGGCGATCACGGCGTCGACCTGGTTGGCCCGCTTGACGAGGCGGCCGAGTAGGAAGGCGCCGAGCAGCGCCCCGTAGGTGTAGCCGGCGATGGTCAGACCGGTCAGGTAGACGTTTCCGGTGCTGGAGCTGAACGCGCAGGCGAAGATCGCCATCAGCACCGCCCAGACCAGGGTCATCACCCGGGCGAGCCGGAGCATCACGTCGTCCGACGGCACCTTGTGGAAGAAGCTGTGGATGAAGTCGGCGACCGTGGAGTTCGACATCGAGTTCAGTGCCGACGACAGCGACCCCATCGCCGCGCCGAGGATGCCGGCGACCAGCAGGCCGGAGATGCCCACCGGCAGGGCGTGCAGGATGAAGTTCGGGTAGAGGTTGTCGGTGCTGTTCAGGCCGAGTTCCTTGAAGGTCTGACCCTTGTTGTACGACCACAGCAGGGCACCGACCAGCGAGAACGCCGCGAACTGGATGACCACGAAGATGCCGGAGGAGATCATCGCCAGTTGACCCTCGCGCAGCGTGCGGGTCGACAGGATGCGCTGGACGATGAGCTGGTCCGACCCGTGGCTGGCCATCGCGAAGATGGCGCCACCGATGATCGCGGTCGGCAGGGCGAACGGGCTGGTGAGGACGTGCGCCAGGTCGAAGTTGGTGTCGAAGAGCTGGAACTTGCCGGCGTCCAGCGCCTGCCCCCAGCCGTCGCCGCCCACCGCGTGGCTGAGCACCGCGATGGCCAGGATCGCCCCGCCCAGGTAGAGCCCCATCTGGATGGCGTCGGTCCAGATGACCGCCTTGATGCCGCCGAGGTAGGTGTACACCACCGTGATCAGGGTCAACACGATGATGATCGCCTGGTAGCCGACGTTCAGCCCGAACTCGTCCAGGAGCAGCTTGATGGGGATGGCCGAGGCGAACAGTCGTACGCCCTCGGCGAGCAGGCGGGTGAAGACGAAGGTGACCGATGCCAGTCCCTGGAGTTTCAGGCCGAACCGCTCACCCAGGTACTGGTAGGCGCTGACGAAGCCGCCCCGCTTGTAGAGCGGGATGAGTACCGCCGCCACCACGACCCGACCGATGACGTAGCCCAGGGCCAGCTCGACGTTGCCGAAGCCCTGACTGCTGTAGGCGCCACCGGGCACGCTGATCACCGTCAGGACGCTGGTCTCGGTGGCGACCACGGAGAACGAGACGGTCCACCAGGGCAGCTTGCCCTCGCCCACGAAGTAGTCCTTGGACGACTTCTGTTTGCCGGACAGGCGTAGTCCGACGGCGGCGATCACTACGAGGTACAGCACGATCACGACAAGGTCGAGTTGACGCACGGCTCACTCCCAACCAGCGGGGTTGTCAATTAATGACGTTGGCCCACACTATCGCGAAACTTTTTGCCAGCGCCCCTCCGGCCTGGTTACGCTGTGGTCTCAGCCTGCTGATGCGAGCGGACGCGAGGCCCGAACGGCGTGTTGCCGACCGAATCTCAACGATTTGGTACGCGCCGCCGAACTGGTCAGGGAGCACTCGCCCGGTCGGCGACTGAGACACCAGCGAGAGGAACGAACACCCCGTGGACCTCAGCACCCTCGGCACCGAGACCCGCAACGACAAGACCACCGACCTCGACCGGATGTCACCCACCGAGATGCTCCTCGCGATGAACGACGAGGACCGTACGGTCGCGGACGCCGTCCGCCGGGCCGTACCGGACATCGCGGCCGCCGTCGACGTCATCGTGGCCTCGCTGCGCCGAGGAGGCCGGTTGATCTACCTGGGCGCCGGCACCAGCGGCCGGATCGGCATGCTCGACGCCGTCGAGTGCCCACCCACCTTCGGTACGCCGCCCGAGCGGGTCATCGGTCTGCTCGCCGGCGGGGCGGGCGCCTTCGGTGTCGCCGTCGAGGGCGCCGAGGACGACCCGGCCCGTGCCGTCGCCGACCTCGACGCGGTCGGCCTCACCGACCGCGACACGGTGGTGGGGCTCGCGGCCAGCGGTCGTACCCCCTATGTGGTGGGTGGGCTGGCGCATGCCCGCGAACGCGGAGCGGCCACCGTCTCGGTGGCCTGCAACACCGACGCGGTGGTCAGCCGGCACGCCGACGTCGCCATCGAGGTGCCCACCGGTCCCGAGGTGCTCACCGGCTCGACCCGGCTCAAGGCCGGCACCGCCGAGAAGCTCGTCTGCAACATGCTGTCGACCGTCACGATGGCCCGGCTCGGCAAGGTCTACGGCAACCTGATGGTCGACATGAACGCCACCAACGAGAAGCTCGTCGACCGGGCACGCCGGATCGTCGCGGAGGCGGCCGACACCGACCTCGACACGGCCGCGCGGGCGCTCGCCGCGGCACGCGGTCACGCCAAGACGGCAATCGTGCTGCTGCTCGCCCACTGCACGGCCGAGGAGGCGGCGGCACGGCTGCGCGAGGCCGGGGACGACGTCCGGGCGGCCGTCGCGGCCTGACCGGCAGCGGTCAGCGGTTGACGTACGCGGCCAGGCCGCCGAGTTCCTCGCTGGCGATGGTGGTGGTGTCCTGCCGGGCGGCGATCAGCGGGTTCGCGACGTCGGTGCTCACCGGTGCATCCGCCCGAGGGAGGCGGAGATCGTCGCGTCGGTGTCGTGGTAGGCGTCCACCGTCTCGTCGAGCGCGCCCGCCGCGCTGTGCAGCGCCTCCTGGGCCGCCGCGAGCGCGTTGACGGCCGGGCCCTGGAGGAAGTCCAACAGGAAGGGGATCGCCTGACAGACGGGCAGGTGCCCGTACGCGTCGGCGCCCATCTGCACGTACGACGCCGCGTCGTGTGCAACGCCGATGCCCCCGGAGACCCGGTCGACGGAACGGGCGTGGGTGGTCACCGCCGCCGTGGTGACCTCGAACCCGGCTGCCTCAGCGCCCACGGTCACCCCAGGAGCCGTACCCCTGCTCGTCCTCCTCGGGCACCTCCGGGAAGCGCGACTCGTAGCTGCCCACGACGGCGCGGGCGGTCTCGGAGTCGGCGCCGACGGTCTCCGCGGCGGCCTCCGCCACCTGCGGAGCCAACCGCCCCTGCGCCCGGCGCATCACCGCCAGCACCTCGGCGGCGATCTCGTCGGCCCGCCAGCGCAGCACCCGGTCGTCGAGCCGCAGGTCGGTCATCGCGCCGGACGCGGCGACGGTGATCTGGACGGCGCCGTCCGCGCCCTCGGCGGTCGCCGACATCGTCGCCACCCGTTCGGACAACTCGTGCGCGCGGGCGGCCCGCTCGGAGATGCCGGCCGACCAGGAGGCGATGAACCGTTCCGTCGCCGCCCCGAAATCCGCGCTCGGGAACTGCGCCATCAGACCTCCCCCGTGTGACGGCTGCCGGCAGCCTCGGGGATGACACCGGCAGCAGCGCGGCCCACACGATACGCCCTCACGCTCCTACATGGAGCCCGCGCCGGCCGTCCGAACGGCGACTGCCGGCCGCTCAGGTGAGCGGCCGGCAACCATCAATCGGGTACGGGGTCCTCGTGCGGACGCCTCTCGTCAGCCGCGGATCCACTGCTGGTTGCTACCGCCGGTGCACGTCCAGATCTGGACGGCGGTGCCGTTGGCGGTTCCCGCGCCGTTGACGTCCAGGCAGAGCCCCGAGGCGACCCCGGTGATCGTGCCGTCGCCGTTGACGCGCCACTGCTGGCCGCCGCCGCCGTTGCAGGTCATGATCCGCGCGCGGCTACCCGTCGCGGTGCTCGCCACGTCGAGGCACTTGTTGCCGTAGACGGTGAGCTGGTTGCTCGAGGTGAGCGTCCACTGCTGGTTGGCCCCGCTGTTGCAGTCCCAGATCTGCACGACCGAACCGTCGGCCTGGCTGGCGCCGTTGACGTCCAGGCAGCGGTTGGAGCCCGCACCCCGGATGGTCCCGGTCGGACCCGGCTCGCCGGAGTTGCCGATCGGAGTGATGGAGAGGTTGTCGAACTGGGCGGTGACCCCCTGGCCCGTGCCGTACCCGATCTGACCGGCGACCCAGGTCGAGTCGGAGGCCGTGCCGACGGTGGTGCCGTCGATGCTCGCGGTGAGGGTGCTCCCGTTGAGCGTCAGCGCCAGCGTGTGCCAGCGGCCGGTGCCCAGCGCCGAGGTGTTCCCACTGGCCAGCGTGCGCCAGTTGCCGCTGGTGTTGTTGCTCCGGATGGACCACGCGCCACCGTCGGTCACCCGGAAGTAGTAGCCGTTGAGGTTCTGCGGCCCCTGGTGGTTGTACGTGTTCGCGCGTCCGATGAGCTGCGCGTAGCCGGACTTCTCCAGCATGACGTCGGAGGAGACCGTGTAGTTGCGCCAGCTCAGGTCGCCCAGCAGCGTGTACGGCTCGGCCTGGCCGGACGTCCAGAAGATCGGCGTCTGCTCCGACAGCTGCCGTACGCACTGGCCGGAGTGGCCACCCCCGCAGGCGGCGATCTCGAACGAGCCCTGCTGGTCCATCAGGTACCGGGCCTCGCGACCGACGTCGTAGCTGTCGAAGGTGTCGCTGTAGGGCAGCTTGAGGGTGCCCTGCGCCGGGCTGGTCGCCGTGCCCTTACCCTGCCCGCTGGTGGTGGTGATGCTGTAGACGTAGCCGGGCTGGACGGTGAGCGAGAAGCGTCCGCCGCTCGGCGTGATGTCGCTACCCCGCACGAAGTGGTCGGCGGTGTTGTTCGACCTGACGTTCGTCGACCAGACGTGCACGGTGCCGGTGGACAGCCCGCCGGTGACGGTGAAGTCGAGGGTCTGCGCCGACCCGGCGTCCATCGTCTCGATGATGGTGCTGTAGTCGCTGTTGTTGGTGGACTTCAGCGACACGTAGCTGCCGTTGTTGCGGTTGCCGCCGAGGTAGCCGGTCGATCCGTCGAGGTAGCGCCAGCCCGGGGCGGTGAACTGCGTCGTCTGCGCCATCACCCACGCGCTCTTGCCGATCGAGTAGGCGCCGGACCAGGGCTGTTGCGTCACCGCCACGCCGGTGGTCGCCCACGGGATGTTGGGGGTGATGGCGGCGATGGCGGGCCAGTTGATGTAGCCGGTCATCTTGCCGTCGATGTAGCCACGGTTGATGCCCCGGGCGAGCGCCTGCGCGCCGGCGTTGTAGTCGTCCGACCCGTTCTCGCTGGCCCACAACGCCTTGCCCGTGGACACCGCGTTGGAGGAGCTGGGGCAACTGGACTGGGCGCTGCGGTAGCCGCAGACGTAGTGGCTGCCGAAGACCTGCACGGCGTTGGCGAACGCCGGGTCGCGCAGTGACTCGTCGGCGGCGCCCCAGCCGAAGTCGTCCGAGGCCACGATCTTGACATTGCTGTAGCCGCGGGAGTTCAGGGCGGACCGCAGGTTCTTGTACCAGGTGGCGTTGTAGCCCTTCTCGTTCCATCCGCCGAGGTAGTTGATGGTCAGCCCGTGGGTGGCCGCGCAGTCCAGCCAGGCCACCAGGTAGTCGATCGAGTCGTTGGACCAGAAGTTGCCGTTCCCGATCCAGCCCGGCGCTCCCCAGGCCAGGCCCGCCAGGGCGATGTTGGCGTTGCGCGCCCTCGCCTGCTCCATCAGCCACCACTCGTAGCCCCGGTTGCAGTTGATGTTGCCCCGGGTGTGCTCGTGGCTGGGCTCCGCGCCGGAGGTCGAGTTCGTGTCGCCGCCGATCTCCGTCTTCAGCAGCTGCATCGCAGCGCCACGGCCCGGCTTGAACAGGTAGTCCAGGATGTCACTGCGCTGCGGTTCCGGGTAGTCGATCAGCAACCTACTGTTGCCACCGCCGCCGCTGACCGCGCCGATTCCATCGAGCGCCCTTCCGCCGGACCCGCCGTTGATCGTGATGGCGGTCGCGGCCTGGGCCGGGGTGGCCACGGCGGTCAGCACGGCTGCCGCCCCCATGAGCGCCCCCACCAGCGCGGCAGTTATTGACCCGTAAGGCAAATAGTTGATGGTCAGGAGGCGGCGTAGCGGACTTCGGGCTTGCGGAACAAGGATTTCA
>NZ_JBNCKT010000020.1:0-65237 GCF_049841675.1 Micromonospora sp. DT4 | reverse complement strand
ACATAGCGCTCGGGTAACACTCCGGACACCCGTGATGTTCCTACCCCACCAACCATGATCCACAAGACAGGCCCTAGCGCTGTGTCCAGCGTTGGTTGGCGGCCCCGGTGCAGGTCCACAGGAGCACCGTGGTGCCGTTGGCGGTCGCGTTGTTGTTCACGTCGAGGCAGAGGCCGGACTGTGCCCCGCTGATCGTGCCGTTCGAGTTGAACGTCCACCGCTGGTTGGCGCCGCCGTTGCAGTCCCAGATCTGGACCTTGCTGCCGGCTGCGGCGTTGGTGGGAGCGTCCAGGCACTTGCCGAGTGACTGGAGGGTCTGCCCGCTGGACGTCCACCGCTGGTTGGCCGCTCCGTTGCAGTCCCAGATCACCGGCTGGGTGCCGTTGGTGGTGTTGCTCTGCGGGACGTCCAGGCAGCGACCGGATGCCGCGCTGGCCAGCGCGAACGAAGTGGTCGACGGCGGGGGCGTGGTCGGTGGGGGCGTGGTCGGCGGCGGGGTGCTGCTGCCGCCGCTGACCCGGTACACCGCCGTGCCGTGGGCCGGGACGCTGGCGGAGATGGAACCGGTGCTCGTGCTGGTGCTGTTGCTCCAGGCGTCCACCAGGGTGAAGGAGCTGCCGGACTTGCCGACGGCGGCGGCCGTGGTGGAGATCGTCGTCGTCGAACCGCCCTGGTTGAGCAGGGCGACCGCGACGTCACCGTTGGCCAGCCGCTTGGCCAGCACGCGGCGCGTGCCGTCGAACGACACCTGGCTGGCCTGCAACCCGAGGGAGTCCTGGTTGATGGCGATCAGGTTGGCATTCTTGAGGATCGTCTGCGTCGCGGAGTTCATGTTGCGGACGTCGTTGCCGGCGATAAGCGGCGACGCCATGATCGCCCACATCGCGAAGTGGCTGCGCATCTCGGTGTCGTTCATGCCACCGCGGCCGACCTCCATCATGTCCGGGTCGTTGAACCCACCCGGACGCGCGTACGAGGCCATCGGAACGGTCACGTTGATGATGTTCTGGATGCCCATCGGGTAACCGTTGGTCTGCCCGGTGTCCCACGCGTTGGTGATGTCCTCGGTGGTCCGCCACATGTTCGCCACGTCGCCCCAGTTGCGCTGCGGACCGGTCTTGGCGTGGATGCTGTTGGAGTTGATGCTGTAGACGATCGGCCGGCCGGTCGCGGCCAGCGCGTCCCGCATCTTCGCGAACGTGGTGACCTGGTCGTTGATGCTGCCGTTCGGCGAGCACCAGTCGTACTTGAGGAAGTCGACGCCCCAGGCGGCGAACTGCCGGGCGTCCTGGGCCTCGTGGCCCTGGCTGCCGGTCGCGCCGGGATAGCTGTTGAAGTACTGGGCACAGGTCTTGTCGACCGGCACCTGGTAGAGGCCGAACTTCAGCCCCAGGGCGTGCAGGTAGTCGCCGAGCGCCTTCATCCCACTGGGGAAGCGGGTCGGGTCGCCCTGGAGGTTGCCGGCGCTGTCGCGGTTCGGGTTGAACCAGCAGTCGTCGACCACGACGTACTGGTAGCCGAGATCGCGCATTCCGTTGCTGACCATCGCGTCGGCGGTCTGCCGGATCAGCCCCTCGCTGATGTTGCAACCGAACGAGTTCCAGCTGTTCCACCCCATCGGGGGTGTCCGGGCGACGCCGTTGTCCAGCGCCTGGGCTCCGGGCGCACGTAGACCGACGAGGGCTGCGGCCACGAGCAGCCCGGCCGCGGCTGCCCGCCCCCAGTGGCGGGCTCGGACGGTTCGCTTCATACGGGAGCGTCCTTTCGATAGTGCCATCCACGGGGGACGGCCGCCCGGATGAGGCGGGCATCGTCATGAGCACGTCCACTGTTAGCGTTAACAGCAGACGCCGGTCATATTACGGAGCCGTTTCGTCAAATTCAACTGCTTCCATGTCTTGGCAGTTCGGCGACCGGGGCCTCACCAGCCCTCGGCGAGCCAGGGGCGGCCCCCGGCGGCCACGAGTGACCGACGGGGACCGCCCCCGCGGCAGAAGGATCTAGAGCCGCGCGAAGAACCGCCAGACCTCACCCTTGGTCCAGGTGGCGCTGCCACTCTCGGCGTACGTCCCGTCCACCGGCCCCGGCAGGTGACCGTTGTCGAACGCGGCCCACTGCACCGGATACCCGGCGCGGCACCCGGAGTAGGCGGTGGTGATGTGCGTGCGGCTGCCCGCCGCCGGCTCCCGCGGGTTCTGCGCGGTGCACCCGTTGGTCCAGCGATTCACTCCCTTGCTGCGGGTACGCCTGAGCGGGGCAGGCGTACCCTCTACGGGTTAGCGTTAACACATCCGCAGGTGAATGGCCGGCATCGATGGCGGGCAGCGTTCTCGCGGATGCCCGCGACCGGGGAGCCCCGGCCGGGGTGCGGCCGGCCGGGGTGAGCCCACGTCAGCTACGCAACTGCCACTGCTGGTTCGTGCCGCCGTTGCACGACCAGAGGATGAGCTTCGTGCCGTTCGCCGTTCCGGCGCCGTTCGCGTCCAGGCAGAGGCCCGACTGTCCGCCGGTGATCGTGCCGTTGGCGTTGACGTTCCACTGCTGGTTGGCCTGGCCGTTGCAGTCCCAGATCACCACTGTGGTGCCGTTGCTGGTGCCCTGGCCGGAGGCGTCCAGGCACTTGTTGCCGTACACCATGAGCTGCCGGCTCGCGGTGGCGGTCCACCGCTGGTTGGCGGCCCCGCTGATGCAGTCCCAGAGCTGGGCCTGCGTCCCGTTGGTGGTGCTGGAGTTTCCGATCTCGGCGCAGCGACCCGACTGGACGCCGACGAGCTGCACGTTCTGCGGGTTGGTGCTGCCGCCGCTCTGGACACCGGCCGCGGCGATCACGGACTGCGCGCCCGACGGCCAACTCCCGTTGGAGACCGTGACGTTGCTGTTGACGACGTTGCCGCGGTCCCCGTTGGTCACGTTGGTGCTGCCGTTGGTCGACCAGTTGTTGGTGACCGTGAAGTTGCCCATGTTCTCCGCGTAGTAATAGTTCGCGGTGGCCCAGGTGCCGGTGGAGGAGAACACGTTGTTGCGGGCGGTGTAGTAGCGCGAGCCCTCGTCGAAGTAGAGCCCGAACCAGCCGTTGGTACGCAGGCAGTAGTTCTGGTTGATGGCCCCACCCGGGTTCGCCGAGAGCGTGTAGATGCAGCCCCCGTCGGTCATCTGCTGCATCGCGTCGTGCACGTAGTTGCCGACGACCTGGTTGTTCGCGGCGGTGGTGGCCGTCGAGTAGCGGGGCTGGTAGTTGTAGAGGCCACGGTTGGCGTAGTGGTTGCTGCCACCGGCGTCGTTGGCGCCCCAGCCGTAACCCACCGACAAGCCGGTGTACGGCATGTTGTAGACCTCGTTGTGCGAGACCAGCGAGGTGTTGACGTAGGTGGTCAGGATCGACACCACACCCCGGTACTCCACACCCAGGTCGTGCACCCGGTTGTTGCTGATGGTGACGTTCCGGTTGACCATCCGCTGGTCGCCGGGGTGGTGGGCGTCGGCGCGCACACCGCCGACCACGATGCCGCCGGCCGAGTTGCGGGCGATCTCGGAGCCGGTGACCGTGATGTTGCTGGTGCCCAGGCCGACACCGCTCGTGTGGGCGTTGGCGTCGTTGCCGATGCCGATGGCCGTCTGGCCGAGGTTGACAAACTGGGAGTCGCTGAAGGAGATGGTGTTGGCGGCGGAGACCTGCACGGCGGCCGGCATCTGGGCCCAGCTCGGGCGGGTGGCCTCGAACAGCGGGCAGCCCTCCTGGCAGGAGGTCAACGCGTCGGACGGACGGGCCCAGGTGCCGACGATGTGCGCGCCGGTCTGCTGGTCGGCGAAACCGTTGCTGCTGCTCGGGCCGAGCCAGCTGGTGCCGGTGAAGGTGATGCCGCTGAACGAGATGTGGTGCGCGGGCGCGTCGTACGTGCCACCCACGCTGACCAGTGACTGCACCTGCGGCAACTCCACGCTCACGCTGTTCATGTTCTGCCCGGAGAGCGGGATGTAGTTGAGTTGTCCGCTACCCGGATTCAGATACCACTCCCCCGGCGAGTCGAGGAACTCGTACGCGTTCGCCAGGTAGAACGGGCCGGCCCGGTGCGGGCGGGACAGGGTGTCGAAGCCGAACGTGTTGTTGTTCCAGGCCGGCTGCTGCATCGTCAGGAAGTTCCCGCTGATGCTCTGCACGGGCGAGTACCGGTCGGTGAACGAGCCGACGCTCTCCACCTCGACCCGGTTCTGGTTACCGACGTTGTTCAGGTAGCTCAGCGCGCTGTTGCTGAACCGCATGCCGGTCGTGGTGAAGGTGAAGTCGGCGCGGTTGAGGGCGGTACGCGCCCGGGTGGCGATGGCGCCGTTGACGTAGAGCTGCTGGCTGTCCAGCCCGGCGGGGACGCTGGCCCGCCAGATGTTCTTCCCGGAGTCGACGAGCGACCACCCGGTGACCGCCCGCGCGCCGCTGATCGTCGGGCGGGCCGAGGCGGCCGCCTGCCAGATCACCTGGTAGCCGTTGGTGCCGGAGTCGGCGGCGGTCAGCCGCAGCGGTGAGGTGAGTCGGTACGCGCCGTCGGCCAGCTCCACGACGATGTCGCCGGACATGGAGCTGTTGAGCGTCCGTACCGCGGCTTGCGCGCCGGCCAGCGAGCATGGCTGGCTGGTGGAGCAGGTGCTGCCGCTGCCGGACGGGGACGCGTAGAGGGTGGTGGTCGCCGCGGAGGCCGGTGTGGCCGAGGCGGTCACGGCGACCAGGGCGGTCAGTGCCGCCGTGGCGGCGCCGGCGAGGAGCCTGCGCGCCACGGGGATGGATGAGACGGACACGGGACGGTCTCCTGTGGTGGTGGGGGTGGGGGACGCCTCGGCGAGGCGGGTTCGGAGGGTGACCTGCGGGCGTTAGCGCTAACAACGTGGACGTGCCGGCGCCGGGTCAGGCGACGACCTTCCGTAGGTGGTGCAGGCCGTCGACGGCGAGGCGGTCCTGGGAGGGGGCCAGGGGCCGCCAGATCGACGCCGCGGTGGCGATGGTCGCGTTGTCGGCCGTGAACGACTCGATGCAGACCGCGCCCCGGTAGCCGGTGCCCCGCAGGACGGAGAAGAAGCGGGGCCAGTCGAAGTGGTCCGCACCGGGAGCGCCCCGGTCGGTGCCGCTGACCTGGACGTGCTTGATGTGTGGGCCGGCCAGCGCGAGGGCCGCGTAGGGGTCGGCCTCCTCGATGTTCATGTGATACGTGTCGATCATGATGCCGACGCTCGGGGGTAGGCCGTCGATCAGCTCGATCGTCTGCTCGACGGTGTTGACCACGCTCGTCTCGTAGCGGTTCAGCGCCTCGACGCCGATGCTCACGCCGTACTCGCCGGCCCGGTCGGCGACCGGCGCGAGAGCCTGCCGGAAGTCGGCGTAGCAGGCCGCCCGGGCCGCCGCCGACATCCGCCAGGTACGGCCGACCGCCGCGTACACCGGGCCGCCGACGCAGGGCGCGCCGACCGCCGCCGCGTTCGCCACACACCCCATGAGGTACGCGACAGTCGACTCGACGACGGCCGGCGTGGCATCCACCAGGTCCCGCCCGGGCGGGGTGACCGCGCAGATCCCGGCCGCGACGAGGCCGTGCGCGGCCAGCAGGTCCCGCGTGCGGACCGGATCCCAGTCGCCGGGCTGCTCGATCGGCAGTTCGACCGCGTCGAACCCGAAGGAGGCGATCCGCGGGATCAGCCGGGCGAGGGCCTCGTCGTCGACCGGCGATGCCCACACCCAGGGGTTGACGCCGATGGCGTACACCGCAACCTACTTCCAGCGCTGCGGATAGCCGGGCAGGTCGCGGCAGCCGCACATCGCGTAGTGCAGCGGCGGCATGCTCGCGTCCAGGTACTGGTCCAGGTTGTCCTGGGTGACCGTGGGCTGCGGCAGCTTCCACGGGTTGGAGACCTGGGTCCCGTCGAGGATGTTCAGCGCGGCGATGATCGGCGTCCGCCACTGGTACGTCGGGTAGGTCGGCGCGATGGCGGTGAGCTTCTTGTCCTTCCACAGCTTCAGGAAGTCGAGCTGGTCCTCGCCGTTCATCGGCGGTACGGGCTTGCCGGCATCCTGGAACGCCTCGACCGCCGCCACGGCGACCGCTCCGGCGTCCATCCAGACCCCGTCGATCGTGCCGTACCGCTGGATGTAGTCGTTCACGATCTTCTTGGTCTTCGCGGGGTCGCCGTCGGTGAACTCCACGCCGACGACGTCGACCTTCGCCTTGTCCAGTGCGATCTTCGCGGCGGACCAGCGGGTCTCCAGCACGTCGACGCCGGGCAGGATGCGCAGGGCCAGCAGCTTGCCGCCGGGCTTCATCTTCTGGCTGACGAACTCCGCACCCACGTGGCCGAAGCCGTAGCCGCCCACCGGGTTGATGAACGTCACCGGGCAGGTGGTGTTGACGCCGCGGTCGAAGACGACCACGGGCAGGCCGGCCTTGCAGGCGGCCTCGACGGCCGGGGTGAGCGTGGCGGTGGTGTTCGGCGACACGATGAGCGCGTCACACTTCTTGCCGAGCAGATCGTTGATGTCGGCGATCTGCTTCTGGTCCTTGCCCTCGGCGTCGACGTGTACGAACTCGCTGATGCGGGAACGCTGCGCCTCGACCTCGGCCTGCATGGTCTTGAACCCGACCTGCCGCCACGGGTTGTTCAGCGCCGCGTTGGAGAAGCAGATCTTGTGCGGACCGGCCTTCTTGAACTTCGCGGTGTCCACCATCTTCGGGTTGAGCACCTGCTCCCACGGCTTCTCGGCCGGGCCCGTCGGTGCGGCGTCGAGCAGCGCCAACTCGTTGTCGTAGTCGGCCTGCACGAAGAACTTGGACTGCTCCCCGGTGCCCGACCCGGCGCCGGCGGACGCGCTGCCGGACGGGGACGCGGCCGGCTCGTCGGTGGCACACCCGGCGGTGGCCAGCGCCAGCACGCCCACCGCGGCCAGGGCGGCCAGGGCGGCCAGGGCGGTCATGGCGGTCATGGATCGTCTCATCGAATCACCTTTATCTTGAGGAGGAGGAACGCGAAGCCGAGACCGCCACGGCGAGCAGGATGATCGCGCCCTGGACGGTCGATCTGAGGGCACCGGAGACGCCGATGAAGTTCATCAGCGCGAAGAGCGTCTCGAGCGTCAGGGCACCGAGCATCGCCCCGACGACCGAGCCGCGACCGCCGCCGAGGGCGACCCCACCGAGCACGACGGCGGTGATCGCCCCGAACTCCAGGCCGACGCCGGCCTGGAACGACACTCCGCTGTACCCGCCGAGCAGGATCGCCGCGATCGCCGCCGCGACACCGCTGAGCACGAACGCGATCGTCTTGGTGAGCCCGACGCGTACGCCGCTCAGCTCGGCGGTGCGCGGATTGTCCCCGACCGCGACGAGCGTGCGGCCGAAGTCCGAGCGCGTCAGCGCCACGGCGATCGCGGCGACGACCACCAGGACGAGCAGCGCGTACGGAATCCGGCCGAGCAGCGGTACGTCCTCGATCGCCCGTCGACCGAACCGGCGGAACTCCTCCGAGAGGCCGCCCTTCGGTGCGCCGTCGGACCACAGGTAGACGGCGCCCACGAGGATCAAGAACATGCCGAGGGTGGTGATGAAGGACGGCACCCGCAGCACCGTGGTGACCACGCCGTTGACCAACCCGACGAACGCGCCGCCGACGAGCAGCAGCGCGACGACCGGCCAGGTGTGCGACGGCTCGCTGTCGATGAGGCGGGCGGCGACGACGACCTGCGCCGTGACCAGGGAACCCACGGAGAGGTCGAACTCCCCGCTGACGATCACGAAGTACTGACCGGCGGCGAGCAGGATGATCGGCGCGGAACGACCCAGGAACGACATCAGCGACCCGGGGGCGAGGAAGTCGGGTTGGACGAACGCGATGAGGATCAGCAGCACCGCCAGGAGCGCAGCGATCGGCGCGATCCCGTCGGGACGGATCCGCAGGGTGAGCGGACGACGCTCGGCGACCCGCATGGTCAGGACCCCGCCTTTCGCATGGCCCGTCGGGCGTAGACGGCGACCGCGGCGATGATGATCACGCCGCGGATCACCTGCTTGAAGAACGCGTCGACTTCGAGCTGGTTGAAGACCGCGTCGATGCTGGCGAGCAGCAGCACGCCGCCGATCGTGCCGAGGACACCCCCGCGCCCACCCGCGAGGGCGGTGCCGCCGAGGACCACCGCGGCGATCGACTCCAGGTCGTAGAGCCCCTCGGTGCCCACCCGTGGGGCCCCGGAGCCGAGTCGACTGGCCAGGTAGACCCCGACCAGGCCGGCACACAGGGAACACAGCACGTGAGCCGTGACGAGGACCCGGTCGTTGCGGACGCCGGAGAGCCGGGCGACCTCCGGATCACCGCCGACGGCGACCAGGTGGTGGCCGAACCGGGTGCACGAGAGCGCGAACCAGGCCGCCGCGGTCACGGCGAGCAGCAGCAGGAAGGACACCGGCACCGGACCGATCCGCTGGTATCCGAGAGTCCGCACGAGCGCGGGGGCACTCTCGCCGGCCGGGCCGTCGTAACCGTTGTCGAGGTAGCCCTTGAGCAGCAGTCCGACGCCGAGGGTCGCGATGAACGCGTTGATCCGCAGCTTGGTGACGAGGATCCCGTTGAGCAGCCCGACGGCGGCGCTGACCGCGAGCGCGAGTCCGATCGCCGGCAGCAGGGCGCCGTCGCTGCCGTTCATCGCCTCGGCCGCCACCAGGGTACTCAGGCTGATCACGTACGCCACGGAGAGGTCCAGCGAGCCGCCGAGGATGACCAGGGTCTGCCCGACGGCGACGAGCCCGAGGCCGGCGGCGACGTGCAGCAGACTCACCGTCGTCGATTGGTTGAAGAGCTGACCGCCGTCGAGCATGACGATCAGCCAGCCGACGACGAGGGTGAGGGCCAGAGCCACGTACACACCCGGCACGGCGCGGCGGGCCGGGCGCAGCGACAGGGCGGTCACGGGATCATCTCCCGGACGGTGCCGACCGCCAGGGCGACGACGTCCTCCTCGGTCGCGCCCGCGGGCAGCTCGCCCGCGATCCGACCGTCACGCAGGACGACGATCCGGTCGCTCATGCCGAGCAGCTCGGGCAGCTCCGACGAGATCATCAGGACGGCCGCGCCGTCGCTGGCGAGGCGGCGGACCAGATCGTGGATGGCGGACTTCGCACCCACGTCGATGCCCCGGGTCGGCTCGTCGAAGATCAGAATCCGTGGTTTCAGCGCGAGCCACCGGGCCAGGACGACCTTCTGCTGGTTGCCGCCGGAGAGGAACCGGATCTCCTGGTCGTCGCCGGCGGCGCGGACCTCCACGGCGGCGAGCAGCTCGCGTACCCGTGCGGCGCGGGCCGCCCGGCCGAACCGCGCCGCGAAGACGGCCCGGCTGGCGAGCAGCGCGTTGTCGAGCACCGACTGCCGGGCCACGATGCCCTCACCCTTGCGGTCCTCGGTGACGTACGCGACGCCGGCCCGCATCGCGGCGCGCGGTGAGCGCAGCCGCACCGGTCTGCCGTCGAGCTCGACGTCGCCGGTCGTGAACGGCGCCACGCCGAAGAGGGCACGGGCCAGCGCGGATCGTCCGGAACCCTGCAGACCGCCGACGCCGAGCACCTCGCCGGCGCGCAACTCGAGGTCCACCCCACGCAGCTTGCGGTTCCCCCCGCCGCGGACGGTGAGGCGTACCGCTTTGCGGTCGTCGGGGCCGGCCCGCTCGGGGTAGTAGCTGGACAGCTCGCGGCCGACCATGTGCCGCACCAGCTCGTCGGCGTTCGTCTGCGCGGTGTCCACGGTGGTCACCCGGCGACCGTCCTTGAGGACCGTGATCCGGCTGGACAGGTCGAAGACCTCGGTGAGCCGGTGCGAGACGTACAGCAGCCCGATGCCGCGTTCCTGGAGCCGGCGCACCAGCCCGTAGAGCAGCTCGACCTCCTGGTCCGCCAGCGCCGCGGTCGGCTCGTCCATGATGAGCAGTCGCGCATCCAGGGCAAGCGCCTTGGCGATCTCGACGACCTGCTGCTGTGCGACGCCCAGCCGCCCGACCCGGGCGTCGGCCGGCAGGGCGGTCTCGCCGATCGAGGCGAGGAGTTCCCGGGTGCGATCGAACATCTCGCGGCGGTCGACCAGCCCGCGCCGGACCGGTTCGTGCCCCAGGTAGACGTTCTCCGCGACGGTGCGCTCGGGCAGCAGGTTGAACTCCTGGTGGATGATGCCGATGCCGGCCCGCTGCGCGTCGCGGGGGCGGTGGAACGAGCGCTGTTGACCGGCGAACTCGATGACGCCCTCGTCCGGGGCGTACCCACCCGAGACGATCTTCATGAGCGTCGACTTCCCGGCGCCGTTCTCACCGACGACGGCGTGCACCTCACCCGGCGCGACGTCGAGGTCGACGCCGTCGAGCACACGTACACCGAGGAAGGACTTGCCAATGCCCCGCAGGGCCAGCAGCGGTGCCGATGGTGGATCTGACATCCCGATAGCCCTTACAGATAGTAGTCAACGACGGGGTCAGCACAGCGGCCGGTAGGCCGTTCGACGCGCTGAGCGACGCACTTTCGCAGGCTGCCGCAGAACTTGCGTTTTTATCGTGCAAACATTTCCTTGACATCGAGGAAACATCACACGTATGAAGATAGATGTTTGGATGCGGGTCCGCAATCCTCGATCTGCGACTACTACCAGGCACGGCACTCGATCGGCGCGAGTGTCGGCACGGACGAGTCAGGCCCGACCGCTCCTACCGAGGGGTAACATCCGACGCTGTACGTTTTATTGACAGTCATCGATGGATGGCTCATCCTGACCTCGCAGACCATGGACGAGATCACAGCCCACATCACGCTGTGTGACATCCAGCGGGGCTGACTGCCGTTTCGGCGGACGGCACGACGACCGCGACCAGCACACTCGTGGCCTCCGCGCGCCCAGGCACGACCTGACGCGCTGTCGGCCCGTGCCCGCAACCGGAGTTGCCCGCCCAGACCTAGGAGACGACATGCGTCGCCCCACAATGATCATCGGAATGATCGTCGGCCTGTTACTGGCCCTCGGCCTGGCCCCGCCGGCGTCGGCCGCCCCGGCCTTCCGCGCCCTGTTGTTCACCAAGACCACCGGCTACCGGCACGACTCGATCCCCGCCGGGATCTCGATGATCCAGCAGCAGGCTGCCGCGAACAACTTCGAGGTGGTGCAGACCGAGGACGCGAGCGTCTTCACGCCCGCCAACCTCGCCACCTTCGACGTCGTCATCATGCTCCAGACCTCCGGCATGGTCTGGACCTCGGCCTCGCAGCGGCAGGCCATCGAGGGCTACCTCGCCAGCGGCAAGGGCATCGTGGGCGTGCACAACGCCACCGACATGGGCATCGACTCTGAGTACCCGTGGTGGGACCAGATGATGAACGGCGGCGCCCACATGCCCGAGCACTCCCCCGGCGTGCTGGCCGGCACGGCCATCGTCGCCGACAAGCAGCACCCGTCGACCGTTGGCCTGCCGGACCGTTGGAGCCGCAGCGAGGAGTGGTACAACTTCGACTCCAACCCGCGCGGCAACGTGCACGTCCTGGTGACCGCCGACGAGCGCACCTACAACCCGGGCTCGCGGGCGATGGGCCCGGACCACCCGATCTCGTGGTGCCGCAACACCGGCGGTGGACGGGTGTGGGCCACCGCGATGGGCCACGCCATCGAGTCGTACAGCGAGACCTACTTCCGCAACCACGTCCTGGGAGGCATCAAGTGGGCCGCCGGCAACCTGCCCGGCGACTGCGGCGGCACCGTCTGGGGCAACTTCGAGAAGCGCACGCTCGACGACAACACCGCCGACCCGATGGCGCTGGCCGTGCTGCCCGACGGACGTGTGCTGTACGTCCAGCGCGGCGGCCAGGTCAAGATCTTCAAGCCGAGCACCAACAGCACCGTCACGGCCGCGACGCTGAGCGTCTACACCGGCGGCGAGGACGGTTTGACCGGCGTCGCGATAGACCCGGCGTTCGCCAGCAACGGGTACGTCTACCTGTACCACTCGCCGGCGAGCAGCTCGACCGACGTCAACCGGGTGTCCCGCTACACGCTCTCCGGTGACACGCTCAACCTGTCTACCGAGGCGCGGATCATCGACATCCCCGCGTACCGGGACCGGACCTTCGCCGAGCCCGGGCACACCGGCGGCTACATCGAGTTCGGTCCGGACGGCAACCTCTTCATCGGCACCGGCGACGACACGCCACCCAACCTCGACCCCAACTGGCAGGGGTACGCCCCGCTGGACTGGCGTTCGGGAAAGTCCAACCTGGACGCCGCCCGCTCCGCCGGCAACACCAACGACCTGCGAGGCAAGCTGCTGCGTATCACGCCCTCGGCCAGCGGCGGCTACACCATCCCGACGGGCAACCTCTACCCCCAGGGCACCGCGCAGACCCGACCCGAGGTCTACGCGATGGGCTTCCGCAACCCGTTCCGCTTCTCGATCGACCCCGCCACCGGCTGGGTCTACCTGGCCGACTACGGCCCCGACCGCAACCCGCCGACCACCAACCGCGGCCCGGAGGGTCTCGTCGAGCTGAACGTGATCAAAGCCGCCGGTAACTACGGCTGGCCGTTCTGCCACGGCAACAACCAGCCGTACGCGCCGTTCAACCCGGACACCGGCGTGGTCGGGTCGAAGTTCAACTGCAGCGCGCCGGTCAACAACTCGCCCAACAACACCGGCCTGGTCAACCTCAAGCCGGTCGTCGCGCCGAACATCTGGTACGGCTACCCGGCCTCGACGACCTTCCCCGAGCTGGGCTCCGGCGGGTCGGCGCCGATGGGCGGTCCGGTGTACCGGTACAACGCGAACAACCCGTCGGCGACGAAGTTCCCCCCGTACTACGACGGCGTGCACTTCTTCTACGAGTGGGCCCGCAACTACGTCAAGGAGGTGCACTTCGACTCCTCGACGGCGGTCACCCGGACCAACCCGTTCCTGCCCGACGGCAACTTCAACAAGCCGATGGACATGGAGTTCGGCCCCGACGGCTCGCTGTACCTGCTCGAGTGGGGCTCGAACTTCGGCGGCGGCAACAACGACTCCGGGCTCTACCGGATCGACTACATCCAGGGCGGCCGGTCGCCGATCGCGAAGGCCGTCGGCACGCCGACCAGCGGCAGCGCCCCGCTGACCGTCCAGTTCAGCAGCACCGGCACGACCGACCCCGACCCCGGCAACACCCTGAGCTACCAGTGGACCTTCGGTGACGGCGGCACGTCCACGGCGGCCAACCCGGCGCACACCTACACGGCCAACGGCGACTACACCGCACAGCTGAAGGTCACCGACAACACCGGCAAGACCGGCTTCGCCAACGTACAGATCACCGTCGGCAACACCGCCCCGGTGGTCACCATCAACCTGCCGCCCAACGGCGGCATGCTGAACTTCGGCGACAAGGTCTCGTACACGGTCAGCGTCTCCGACCCTGGCGGCGCGGCCATCGACTGCACCAAGGTGTTCGTCAACCCGGCCCTCGGCCACGACGACCACGCGCACGAGACCACCGAGTACCCGGGCTGTTCGGGCACCATCTCCACCGACCTGCTCGGTGGACACCCCGAGGGCGCGAACCTGTACTACGTGCTCAACGCCCGCTACACCGACGACGGTGGCGCGGGTGGCGGCTCGCCGCTGACCGGCTACGCGCAGGCGATCCTGCAGCCCAAGCACAAGCAGGCCGAATATTTCAGCAGCCAGTCCGGCGTCCGGGTCGTCGACCAGAGCGCGGCGGAGAGCGGTAAGCGTGTCGGCGACATCGCCAACAACGACTGGGTGGCGTTCAACCCGATGAGCCTGTCGGGCATCAGCACCGTGAGCTACCGGCTGTCGTCGCCCAGCGGTGGAGGCTCCATCGAGCTGCGGGCCGACTCGCCGACCGGCACCCTGCTGGCCACGACGTCGGTGCCCAGCACCGGCGGCTGGGACAACTACCAGTCCACGGCGGCGGTGAGTGTCGCGGCCCTGTCCGGGACGCACACGCTCTACATGGTGTTCAAGGGCAGCTCGTCCAACTGGTTCGACCTCGACGCGTTCACCTTCGGCGGTAACGGCGTGGGGGTTCCCGGCAGCGACAGCGGTACCGGCGTGGCCGGGAAGACCTGGACCCTGACGGCCCAGCACAGCGGCAAGCTGATGGACGTCAGCGGCGCCTCCACCGCCGACAGCGCCCAGGTCGTGCAGTGGGCGGCCACCGGGGGCAACAACCAGAAGTGGCAGGCGGTGGATGCCGGCAACGGGGCCGTCTACCTCAAGGCGGTGCACAGCGGTAAGTGCCTCGACGTCACCGGAGGCTCCACCGCACAGGGCGCCTTCCTACAACACAGCACCTGCAACAACTCCAACCAACAGAAGTTCACCGTGACGTCGACCGGCACCACCGGGATCTACACGGTCAAGAGCGCGCTGAGCGGGCTCTGCCTGGACGTCAACGGTGCCTCGACCGCCGACGGGGCCCGTCTGCTGCAGTGGGGCTGCCACAGCGCCGCCAACCAGCAGTGGCGGTTCACCGCGGTCTGACCGCCGGACCGTAGCGCCAAACAGAGCGCCGGCCACCCGCTCCTGACGACGGGTGACCGGCGCTCCGGCTTTTCAGCGGCGTGCGCGTCAGCCGAGCAGGCCGGCGTCGCGCAGCGCCGCCCAGAGCTGCCCCGGGACGTCCACGTCGAGGCGGCGCAGCGTCTCGGTCACCTGGGCCTCGTCGCGCAGGCCGACCACCGTCGAGACCACGACCGGATGCCGGCGGACGAACGCCAGCGCAGCCTGGGGCAGCGTGACTCCGTGCTCCTGACAGACCGCCGCGACCCGCCGGGCCCGCTCGATCACCTCCGGCGGCGCCTGCTCGTAGTTGTAGGTCGCGTCGACCGGCGGTTGGTCGCGCGCCAGCAGACCCGAGTTGTAGACGCCCGCGATCACCACGCCGACCCCCGCGGCCTGCGCGGCCGGCAGCAGGTCGTCGAGCGCGCCCTGTTCGAGGAGGGTGTAGCGACCGGCGCACATCACCACGTCGATGTCGGTCTCCTGGACGAACCGGGCCAGCATCGCCGACTGGTTCATGCCGGCCCCGATCGCGCCGACGACCCCCTGGTCGCGCAGCTCGACCAGTGCGGGTACCGCCTCGGTCGCCGCCTGCTCCCAGTGGTCGTCCGGGTCGTGCAGGTACACCACGTCCACGCGGTCCAGACCGGTGCGTTCCAGGCTGGCCTCCAACGACCGGAGCACGCCGTCTCGGCTGAAGTCCCAGACCCGCCGGTGGTCGGCCGGCACGTCGAACCCCTCCGGATCGCGGTCCCGCGCGCTCTCCGGCGACGGTACGAGCAGCCGCCCGACCTTCGTCGACACCACGTACTCGGCGCGGGGCCGGGACCGCAGCGCGGCGCCCAGCCGCCGCTCGGACAGGCCGAGACCGTAGTGCGGTGCGGTGTCGAAGTAGCGGATGCCGGCGTCCCACGCGGCGTCGACGGCGGCGGCGAACTCGTCGTCCGACGTCGCCCGGTACAGGTTGCCGCCCTGTGCGGCGCCGAAGCCCAGCGTGGTGAGGCGCACCGCCGGCCGCCGGGGCAACGCGCGGCCCGTCACGGTTCCCCCAACCGGTACGCGCGGACGGCGGTTTCCCGCCAGATCGCCGCCTGTTCCCCGTCACCGAGCGGTTCCAGCAGCTCGCCGAGCACGCCCACCCACCGGATGTACGAGCTGGCGAGCAGGCACACCGGCCAGTCGGAGCCGAACATGAGCCGGTGCGGTCCGAACGCGTCGAGCGCGTGGTCGACCGCCGGGCGCAGGTCGACCGCCGACCAGGACGGACCGTCCACCTCGGTCACCAGCCCGGAGAGCTTCGCGGTGACGTTCTCCTCGGCGGCGAGCGCCCGCAGGTCGGCGGGCCAGTCGCCGAGGTCACCCCTGCCGAGCGACGGCTTGCCGAGATGGTCCAGGACGAACGACACCTCGGGCAGGTCCCGGACGAGCCGGGTGGCCACCGGGAGCTGGTGGTCGCGGACCAGCAGATCGTAGGCGAGGCCGGCGACGCCGACCGCCGCGATGCCCCGCCTAACGTCGCGCCGGTCGAGGTACGCCGGGTCGGGCTCGGACTGGACCAGGTGGCGGATGGCGACCAGCCGCTCCCCTCCACGGGCGGCGCGGAGCCGGTCGAGGCGCTCGTCGATGTCGTCGGCGGTGAGGTTGACCCAGCCGACGACTCCGCCGATGAGGGGGTCGGCGGCGGCGATGCCCAGCAGGTGTTCCGTCTCCGCCACGGAGGCGATGGACTGCACGACGACGGTCTCGGTGACGCCGGCGGCCCGCGCCACCGGGGCGAGATCCGCCGGGGTGAAGTCGTTGTCGATCGCCGCCATCGTGTCCGGATCGATCCAGGGCTGCGGGTGCCGCGCACGGACCCAGAGGTGGTGGTGCGCGTCGACGATGCCGGGACGCCCGGCCGGCGTGGCCCCGGTCATCGGCCCAACCAACCGCCGTCGACGGGCAGGACGGTGCCGTGCACGTAGTCCGAGGCGGCGGCGGCCAGGAACACGGTCGCGCCTGCCAGGTCGTCGGCGCGTCCCCACCGGCCGGCCGGGATTCGGCCCAGGATGGCGTCGTTACGCGCGGGGTCGTCGCGGAGCGCCTGAGTGTTGTCGGTGGCGATGTACCCGGGCGCGATCGCGTTGACGTTCACCCCGCGTCCGGCCCACTCGTTGGACAGGGCGCGGGTCAGCCCGGCGAGGCCCGACTTCGCTGCGGTGTAGCTCGCGACGTTGATGCCGCCCTGGAAGCTCAGCAGCGACGCGGTGAAAATGATCTTACCTCGGCCACGGTCGACCATCCGCCGACCGATCTCCCGGCTCAGCACGAACTGGCTGGACAGATTCACCTGTACCACCCGGTCCCACATCTCGTCGGGGTGCTCCACGGCCGGCGCACGAGCGATCGTGCCACCGTTGTTCACCAGGATGTCCACCGGCGCCACCGCCTCGGCCTCCTCGGCCAGTCGGTACACCGCGGCCCGGTCGCCCAGGTCCGTCCGGATGCCGGTGAACCGGCGACCGGCCGCCTGGACGCGCCGCTGGACCTCACTGCCCTCCGGCTCCAACTGCGCCGACACCCCGATGACGTCCGCACCGGCCAACGCCAGGGCCTCGGCCATCGCCAGGCCGATCCCCCGCCGGGCGCCGGTCACCAGGGCCGTACGCCCACTCAGGTCGAACAGGGCGCTCATCGCGCCTCCTCCCGCCAGTCGAGCAGCACCTTCATGACACCGCCGCCGGACTCCAGGGCCGTGAACGCGTCCGTGACGCCCTCCACCGGGAGCACCCGGGAGATCAGCTCCTGGGCCGGGATGACGCCGGCCGCCACCAGCCGGATCGCCTCGACGACGTCCTCGCGCTGGTACAGCCGCGCGCCCAGCAACTCCAGTTCCCGCCAGAAGAAGCGGTGCAGGTTCACCGGACGTGGCTGCGGGTGGATCGCCACCATCACCAGCCGGCCCCGGGTGGTCAGCACGTCCACGGCCGTGCCGACGCCGGCGGCGGACCCGGACACCTCGAACGCGACGTCCGCGCCCGCGCCGTCGGTCCGCTCGTTGACCAGCGCTACCACGTCGGTCGGCCCCGGGTCGACGGCCTCGATGCCGATGCCCGACGCGACTCCGCGCCGGAAGCCGTCCGGTTCGACGAGCAGGACCTGTGCCCCGCGCTCGCGGGCGACGGCCGCGATGAGGACGCCCACCGGACCGCCGCCGACGACGACCACGTGCTCTCCGGACGCCACCTGTGCCCGGCCGACGTCGTGCACCGCCACCGCGACCGGCTCGACGAGCGCGGCCTGGTCCAACGGCAGGGCGTCGGGGAGCGGCAGCACCAGGTCGGCCGGCACCGTCCAGGACGACTGCATCGCGCCGGGCGAGTCGATGCCGAGGAAGTCCATGGCGTGACAGACGTGCGAGTGGCCACGACGGCACGCCGGGCACCGCCCGCAGGCGCGGGTCGGCATCACCGTGACGGCCTGTCCGACCCGCAGGCCGGTCACGCCGTCGCCGACCGCGGCGACGCGTCCCGACATCTCGTGCCCCAGGACCGCCGACGCGCCCACGCGGGCATCCATGTCGCCGTGGAAGATGTGCAGGTCCGTACCGCAGATCCCGGTGTACGCCACCGCGATCCGCACCTGGCCGGGGCCCGGCGGTTCCGGGGCGCGATCCTCGATCCGGAGGTCACGTGCTCCCTGGTAGACAACTGCCTTCACTGCTGCTCCGTCTCGACGTGGTTGGTACGTACGGTGCGGGTGACAGGGGGCCGGAGCCGCGTCCGCGGTGTCGGCGCCACGGACACGGTAATCATCCGACCAATCGTGGTCCAGTGGTGGAGTCGGCCCGTACCGGCTCAGTGCCGCAGGGCGCCACGTCGTTCGGGGAGCCGACCGCGTCGACGAGCAGGGCCTCGACCCCGACCGGTACGGCGGTGGCCGGGGGCTCGGCGACGGCCAGGAGGCGGTTGCCCGCCCGCTCCGGACGGACGTTCGGGCTGTCGGCGGCCGGCCCGTCCGGGTGGTGTCCGACCGCCGCGATCGCCACCTCGTCCACCCGGACGCCCAGGCCCGGGCTGTCACCGAGGACGAACGCGCCGTCCTCGATGTGCAGGTCGAGGCCGATACCCACCGGAGGTCGTAGATCCTGCAACTCGCTGACCAGGTGGTTCGGCACCGAGGTCGCGGCGTGCAGGAGCCCGACCGGGATGTTGCCGATGGGGCTGACCGGCAGATCGTGGGCGTGGGCCAGGGCCGCCACCCGCAGGAAGTGGGTGACCCCCCAGACGGCGGCCGTCTGCACGATGTCCACCGCGCCCGCCGCGATCAGCGGCCGGTACTGCTCCAGCCCGGTGAGGTTCTCGCCGGTGGCGATCGAGGCCCGTACGCCCCGGCCGACGGCCGCCAGGCCCTCGGCGTCCCAGCGGCGAACCGGCTCCTCGATCCAGATGAGATCGAGGGTGCGTTCCAGCTCGGCCACGTGGCGTACGGCCTGCTTGCGCGACCACGCCTCGTTGACGTCGAGCATCAGACCGGGTCGTCGACCGTGACCGGCCTCGGTCAGGACCTCCCGGACGAGGCCCAGCCGATGCCGGTCCCGCTCGATGTCGAGGCCGCCCTTGAGTTTGGCGGCCCGCAGGCCGTACCCGGCATAGACCTCGTACTCCGCGACCAGCTCGTCGTCGGTCAGCCCGATGTCGAGACCGGAGGCGTACGCGGGAACGCGGCGGTCCCGGCCGCCGAGCAGCCGCCACAGCGGTTCACCGGCCAACTGGGCCTTGATGTCCCACAGGGCGGTATCCAGCGCACCGATCGTTCCGAACACCAGGCCGCCGTGGCCGGCCTTGAACGTCTGCCGCAGCATCCGGTCGTACAGGGTGGACACCGCGCGGGGATCTTCCCCCTCGATGGCCGGGAAGATCTTGTCGATCTCCACGTGCGGCCCCAGGCCGATGCCGTTGATCCCCTCGTCGGTCTCGACGACGGTGATCGGCACCGTGGTGACGCCGTCGGGGAACACGCCGTTGGCGTCGCCGACGGGTCGGCCCCACTCCTGGATCGTCTTCAGGGTTCGATACCCGGTGATGCGCATGTCAGCCTTTCGTGGAACCAGCGGCGACGCCGTCGGCGATCTGGCGCTGAAGGAACAGGTAGACCGCCAGGACGGGAATCGCGGCGATGAGCACCCCGGAGGCGAAGGTGGGAATGTCCTCGGAGTACTGGCCCCGCAGCGAGGTCACCCCGACCATGAGGGTCCGGTGGTCGGCCGACGGCATCAGCAGCAGCGAGATGAGCACGTCGTTCCAGCAGAACAGCGTGTTGAGGATGCCGACCGACAGCAGCGCCGGAGCACCCAGCGGCAGCATGATCCGCCGGTAGACGCCGTACACGCTGTTGCCGTCGATCCGGGCCGCGTCGACGATCTCCGTCGGGATGGTGCGGTAGTAGCTGGTCATCAGGAAGACCGTGAAGGGCAGGAACTGCGCGACGTACGCGAGGATCAGCCCCGGGTACGTGTCGACCAGACCACTGTCCGCCATGATCCGGGCCATCGGCACCATGATCACCTGAAAGGGGATGAAGAGCGCCGCGAGGCAGCCGATGAACAGCGCCGTCGAGCCCCGGAAGCGCAGTTGGCTCAGCGCGAAGCCGGCCATCGACCCGAACAGCAGCAGCAGGAACACCGCGCAGCCCACCACGAGGATCGAGTTGACGGCGTACCGGCCCATGCCGACGCTGGTCCACGCCGTGGTGATGTTCTCGAAGCGCAGGGAGTCCGCCAGCGAGAACCGGTCGAGAATGTACTCTCGGCGGGTCTTCATGGCGACGTTCGCCGTGAACAGCAGGGGGTAGATCGTCGCGAACGCGAGGAGCCCCATCGGGATCACGAGCAACCATCTGCCCAGTCGGACGCGGGACATCAGTCCTCCCTTCCCGCCCGTCGGAGCAGCTTGAGCTGCAGGAGCCCGACGACGAGCATGATGATGAACAGGACGGTGGACGCTGCCGACGCGAGCGCCGGACGGTTCATCCGCCCCTGCTGGATCCAGATGTAGTACTCCGGAAGGTACGTCGAGCCCTCCGGACCGCCACTGGTCATGACATAGAGCAGGCCGAACATGGACGTCAGCATCCCGATCATCGTGGTCACGAAGACGAACTGGATGGTGCGGGACAGGCTGGGAATGATCACGTGCCAGATCACCTGGGCCAGGGACGCGCCGTCCACCCGTGCGGCGTCCAGCAGGGCGGCGTCCAGGGTCGCGAAGCCCGCGAGGAAGACGACCAGGGCCATTCCGAAGGTCGCCCACACGTGTACGCCGACGACCGCGAACATGGCGACATCCGGATCACCGAGCCAGTCCACCGGTCCGATGCCCACCGTGGACAGGACAACGTTGACAGGACCATCAAACGACAGCAGTAGGTTGAAGATCGCGCCGACGATGACCGGGGACAGCACGGCCGGGAAGAAGTAGACGCTGCGGTAGAACCGGTGCCCCGGTACGCGCAGGTAGATGAACGTGGCGAGTAGACCAGGAATGGCCACCGCCACCGGCAGGAGCAGCACCAGCAGCCCCACGTTGCGCAGCGCCTGCTGGAACAGCGGATCGTGGAGCAGGTCGACGTAGTTGTCGAACCCGACCATCGCCCCGTCGCGGTCGCCGTCGCCGGTGAAGGAGAAGTTGACACCGAGCGCCAGCGGCCACAGCCGCAGCAGCACGAGGATCAGGACGGCCGGGGCGACCAGCACGAAGGGCGCCAGTTGCTCGGCACGGCGGCCGCCGGCGGCGCGCCGGGAGACGGCGCGGTTGCGCGGCGGCGGTGCGGAGGGCGGGACCCCGCCGGCCCGTCCGGCCGAAGCCGAGCGGACCGACGGGAGCGACTTGCCGATCGTCACGAGATCAGCCCGCCGTGTCCGAGGCGGCCATCTGCTTCACGACCTCGTCCACGCTGATCGAGCCGCTGAGCAACTGCTGCGAGAGGCGGCCCATCAGGTCGAGCGACTTCGAGGAGAGCGCCACGTGCGGCGCCGGCTTGCCGGTCTTGAGCGCGGAGACGATCGTGGTGACGGCCGGCCCGCTCGCCGACACGTCGATGGTCGTGTCCGCGGTGATCGCGCCCGCGTTGGCGTAGAACGCCTTCAGCGCCTCGGTGGAGGTCAACGAGCGCACCAGGTCGGCGGCCACCTTCGGGTCCTTGGTCCACTTGGCGACCGCGTACCCGATGCCACCGTCGTACGGCAGGCTCGGGGTCACGCCGCTGGTCACCGCCGGGGCCATCATCACGCCGAGCTTGTCCGGCGCGATGAACTCGCTGAAGTCCTTCCAGTGCCCGATGTCCGACATGAGCCCGATCATGTGGGCGGCCTTGCCGGACTGGAAGACGGCGAACGCGTCGTTGAACATGGCGGTGGAGTTCGCCCCGTCGTTGTTCAGCTTCGCGGTGCCGGTCTCCTTCCACAGCTCGAAGATCCGCTTCACGTTGGGCGAGTCCCAGTCGCGCTTGCCGGCGATCCAGTTGTCGTACTCCTGCGGGGTCAGGACGCCCGACGCCATCGCCGACAGGAAGAACTGGATGCCGTAGCCCTCCTTGTTGCCGAGGGCGAAGCACTTGGCGCCGCTCGCCTTGGTGATGGCACCGCAGTTGGCGACGAACTCCTGCCACGTCGTGGCGGGCTTCGCCGGGTCGAGGCCGGCCTTCTCGTAGAGCGTCTTGTTGTAGTAGATCGGGTGGCCCTGCAACGTCACCGGAGCGGCGTAGGTCTTGCCGCCCTTCGCGAACGCCTCCCAGCCGGCCAGCCGCTGCCGGTCCTCGCCGACGTACTCGTCCAGCGGCTGGAGCGAGTCCACCCGGTCGCGGATCTGGCCGCCACCGTTGAACAGGATGACGTCCGGTCCCTTGCCCGACTGGATGGCCGCGCCCAACAGCGTGTAGTACTCCTCGAACGGCTGGGCGACGAATTCGACCTTGACGTCCTTGTGGTTCTTGGCGAAGTCGGCCTTCGCCTTCTCCACGTACTGGGCGGAGCTGGCCTCGCCGGACTTCCAGTCCCAGACGACCAGCTTCTTGTCCGAGCCTCCGGACGATGAACCCGAACCTGTCGCGCTTCCACAGCCTGTCAGGGCCAGCCCTGCAACGAGGACCGCGGACCACACTGCTCGTTGCTTCATCGTTGCTCACCTTCGGATGGGGAGTGGCCGAGGGACCGGCCGTCGATGCAAGATTGACGAGAACGTAACTCGTATGACGTCTGACGTCAACGGTTGCCCGTACACTGGGGCGGACTCGTGGGCCCGCTCCCGCGGCTACGCGGAGGTGAAGGTGACGACATCGAACCGGTCGGCCGTCAACGGCGCGGCGGCGCAGACCTGGACGCGTCGCCCGACGAATCTGGCTCAGGCGATCACCGCCGAGTTGGTGACCCGTATCGTCCAGGGAGCGCATCCCCCGGGCACGCCGCTACCCCCCGAGCCGGTGCTCTGCGAGACCTTCTCGGTGAGCCGGACGGTCATCCGGGAAGCAGTGAAGATCCTGCAGGAGAAGGGGCTCGTGCAGGTCCGCCAGGGCAGCGGAACGCTTGTCACCCCGCCCTCGGCGTGGGACATGCTCGACGAACTCGTCCTCACGGCGACCATCGCCGAGGACGACACCCTGGCGATACTGGACGACCTGGTGGTCACCCGGCGGGTGCTGGAGTCCGACATGGCCAACGTGGCCGCCCGACTCGCCGACGGGGAGACGATCGACCGGCTGCGCGCCCTGGTGGACCGCATGGACGAGCTGGTGGACGACCACGTCACCTACCAGGAGCACGACCGCGCCTTCCACGACACGGTCATGCAGGCGTCCGGAAACCGCATCGCCAGGGGCGTCGTCCGGTCCCTGGAGAGCCAGGTCGTCAACACCGCGCGGTACATGGGCCAGCCCGAGCGGGCCATGTGCGTGGCGTCGAACCAGGGGCACCGACGCATCTACGAACGCATCGCCGCCCACGACCCCGAGGGGGCCGCGCAGGCGATGTTCACGCACATCACGGAGGCGTGGCTCGTGCGTCGCAGCGGACCGGGAAGCCCGACCCGGCTACAGCGCTGACCGCCCTGTCGACCGCTGCGTACGACCCTGCGCCGACCCGTCCGTGACGCCGGCGAAAAATCCAGGTCCATCCATCGCTTGAGAATGTTAGCGATAACAGACTACCCTCGGGCCGCAGAGGCGAAGGGCACGCTTCACCGCTCCAACCGATCCGCCGGGATCGATTGGGCAGTGCATGACCAACGCCCGCTGGTGGGTGTCCGGGCCTCCCGCAGGGACGTTGACCACCGCCGTCGACAGCGGCGGGCCGCCGCACGCAGGAGCCACGGTGGACGACCAATTCCCTCCTGCCGTGCTCGCGGCACCGCCGCGGCCGCCCGAACGACACGCGACACGCGACACGCCACACGCGACGACAGGCGACACGCCGCCAGCGCACGCGGCGAGCCGCGCCCCGCCCGTCGTGACCCACCCTGGAGGTACCGATGCACCCCACACCGCCACCACGGACCAAGACCCGGCTCCGGCGCGGCCTCGCCTGGCTCACGAACCTGCTGCTCGTCTCGACGCTGATGCCGGCCACGGCCGCCCGCGCGGACAACCCCATCGTCCAGCACATCTACGCCGCCGACCCGGCGCCCCTGGTCCACAACGGACGGGTCTACCTCTACACCGGGCACGACGAGGACGGCTCCTCGTACTTCACCATGAAGGACTGGCGGGTGTGGTCGTCGGCCGACATGGTCAACTGGACCGACCACGGCTCCCCCCTGAGCGTCGCCACCTTCAGCTGGGCGAGCGCCAACGCGTGGGCCGGGCAGGTCGTCGCCCGCAACGGCAAGTTCTACTGGTACGTACCGGTCACCGCCCGGGCGACCAACTCGATGGCCATCGGCGTCGCGGTCGCCGACAGCCCCACCGGGCCGTTCCGGGACGCCATCGGCCGTCCCCTGGTGGGCAACGGCGAGATCGACCCCACGGTCTTCATCGACGACGACGGCCAGGCGTACCTGTACTGGGGCAACCCGAACCTGTGGTACGTCCGGCTGAACGCGGACATGATCTCCTACAGCGGCAGCGCCACCAAGATCCCGCTCACCACCGCCGGGTTCGGCACCCGCACGGGCAACGCGGGCCGGCCCACCCTCTACGAGGAGGGTCCGTGGGTCTACAAGCGCAACGGCATCTACTACAACGTGTTCGCGGCGGAGTGCTGCTCCGAGTTCATCGGTTACTCGACCGCGACCGGCCCGACCGGCCCCTGGACCTACCGCGGAACGGTCATGCCCCGCCAGGGCGCGAGCTTCACCAACCACCCCGGGGTCATCGACTTCAACGGCGGCTCGTACTTCTTCTACCACAACGGCGCACTGCCCGGCGGCAGCGGTTACACCCGCTCGGTGGCCGTGGAGAAGTTCACGTACAACACCAACGGCACCATCCCGACGATCAACATGACCACGACGGGCGCGCCCCAGATCGGCACGCTGAACCCGTACGTGCGGCAGGAGGCCGAGACCATCGCCTGGGGCTCCGGCATCGAGACCGAGCCGGCCAGCGAGGGCGGCATGAACGTCGGGTGGATCGAGAACGGGGACTACATCAAGGTCAAGGGCGTCGGCTTCGGTACGGGCGCGACGTCCTTCTCCGCGCGGACCGCCTCAGCCACGTCCGGCGGCACCATCGAACTGCGCCTCGGTAGCCCCACCGGCACCCGGGTGGGCAGCTGCGCGGTGCCCGGCACCGGCGGGTGGCAGGCCTGGCAGACCGTCTCCTGCCCGATCTCGGGCGCCACCGGCACCCAGGACCTGTACCTGCGGTTCACCGGCGGCACCGGGACCCTGTTCAACCTCAACTGGTGGCAGTTCCAGGCCAACGACACCACGCCGACACCGACCCCCACGCCCACCCCGACGCCCACGACCACCCCGACGCCCACGCCGACCCCGACGCCCACTCCCACGACCACGCCGACCCAGACGCCGACGGGCCCGGGTGGGCCGGCCTGCGGGGTCACCAACACCGTGGTGAACACCTGGCAGGGCGGGTTCGAGGGACGGCTGACGGTCACCAACTCCGGGTCTTCCACGCTCAACGGGTGGCGGGTCACCTGGACAATCGCCAATGGACAGACGGTGTCCCAGGTGTGGAACGGCACTCTCACCGCCTCAGGAAGCCAGGTGACCGTCGCGAACGCCAGCTACAACGGTCAGCTCGCGCCGGGCACGTCGACCACCGCTGGCTACCTCAGCTCCACCACCTCGACCAGTCCCCCGGCCACCACCCCGACCTGCACCCCCGCCTGACCACCGTCCCACCCCCCAAGAACACCCCCACCCCACCCCCACACCCCGTCCGCCGCCGACGTCGATCATGAAGTTGATGCCCCCGAACGCCGATAGGGAGCAACAACCTCATGCTCGACGGGGTGGGGCGGGGGTGGGGTGGGGGTCCTAGAAGTCGTCGTCGAAGGCGACCGTGCCGGTCACCCCGACCTGGTACGCCGACACCCGCCGCTCGAAGAAGTTGGACAGCTCCTGCACGTCCTGCAACTCCATGAAGGCGAACGGATTGGCCGATCCGTAGTGCGGTGCGATCCCGAGCTGGGCGAGACGGCGGTCGGCGACGTGCTGGAGGTACTCCCGCATGTCCGCGAGGGTGAGACCGGGCACGCCCTGACCCACCAGGTCCTCGGCGAACTGGACCTCACACTCGACGGCCTCGGTGAGCATCCGGCTGACCTGTTCGACGAGGTCGTCGTCGAACAGGTCGGGCTCCTCGGCGCGTACGGCGTCGACGACGTCGAACGCGAACGCCATGTGCATGGACTCGTCGCGGAACACCCAGTTGGTCCCGGACGCCAGACCGTGCAGCAGACCACGCGAGCGCAGGAAGTAGACGTACGCGAACGCGCCGTAGAAGAACAGCCCCTCGATGCAGGCGGCGAAGCAGATCAGGTTGAGCAGGAACGCCCGCCGGTCGTCGCGGGTGCGCAGCTCCCGCAACTCGTGCAGGGAGTCGATCCACCGGAAGCAGAACTCGGCCTTGCGACGGATCGACGGGATGTTCTCGATGGCGGCGAAGGCCGCGAACCGCTCGGTCTCGTCGGGCACGTACGTGTCGAGCAGGTTGAGGTAGAACTGGACGTGTACGGCCTCCTCGAACAGCTGCCGCGACAGGTAGAGCCGGCCCTCGGGGCTGTTGACGTGCTGGTACAGGTTGAGCACGAGGTTGTTCGCGACGATCGTGTCGCCGGTGGCGAAGAACGCGACGAGGCGGCTGACCAGGTGCCGCTCGGCCGGCGACAGCCGGTCCAGGTCGGCGAGGTCGGCGTGCAGGTCGACCTCCTCCACCGTCCACGTGTTGCGGATGGCGTCCCGGAACCGGTCGAAGAAGTGCGGATAGCGCATCGGACGGAGAGTCAGGTCCATCCCGGGGTCGAGCAGCATGTGCGTGGTCCTCGCGTCGGTGGAGCTGTCGGTAGTGGTGTCGGCGACGGTCACTGGCACGCCTCGCAGGACTCCGGGTTCTCCAGCGAGCAGGCCAGCGCCTCGGCGTCGACAGCGACGGGAGCGAGGGGCGTCACCGCGCTGACGGTGGCCTGCTGGATGCGCGTGGCCGGCCGTGACCGCAGGTAGTAGGTCGTCTTCAGGCCGGTCTTCCAGGCGTACAGGTACATCGAGGAGAGCTTGCCGATGGTGGGCGAGGCCAGGAACAGGTTCAACGACTGGGACTGGTCGACGAACGGCGCGCGGGCGGCGGCCAGGTCGATCAACGCGCGCTGCGGCAACTCCCACGCGGTGCGGAACAGTTCCCGCACGTCGGCCGGCAGCTCCACGACGGACTGCACCGAGCCATCGGCCCGCTTGATCGCCGAGCGAATCTGCTCGGTCCACAGACCACGGGCCTTCAACTCGCGTACGAGAGCGGTGTTGACCTGGAGGAACTCCCCCGACAGCGTCTCGCGCTTGAACAGGTTGGACACCTGCGGCTCGACGCACTCGTAGCAGCCGGCGATCGAGGCGATCGTCGCGGTGGGCGCGACTGCCACCAGCAGCGAGTTGCGCAGCCCGTCCTCCCGCACCTGCTGGCGCAGCGCGGTCCAGCGCGCGGTCTGCGTACCCTCGATGCCCCACAGGTCGGGTTGCATGTCCCCCCGCGCGGCCCGGGTCTGCGCGAACGCCGGGTGTGCGCCGAACCGCCGGGCCAGGTCGGCGGAGGTCTCCAGCGCGGTGAGGTACAGCTCCTCGCTGATCCGCGTGGACAGCTCCCGAGCGGCCGGCGCGTCGAACGGCAGCCGCAGCGCGAAGAAGACGTCCTGCAACCCCATCAATCCGAGCCCGACCGGCCGCCAGCGGGGGTTGCTCGCCGCCGCCTGCGGAGTCGGGTAGTAGTTGATGTCGATGACCCGGTCGAGGAACGTCACGGCGGTACGGACCGTGGCGCGCAGCCGTTCCCAGTCGATGCCGTGGTCGGTCAGGTGGGCGGCGACGTTCACCGAGCCGAGATTGCACACGGCGGTCTCGGCGTCGCTGGACACCTCGATGATCTCGGTGCAGAGATTGGAGAGGTGCACCACGTTGCCCGGCTCGGCCGTCTGGTTGCACAGCCGGTTGGCCGCGTCCTTGAAGGTCATCCAGCCGTTGCCGGTCTGGGCCAGGGTCCGCATCATCTTTCCGTACAGCTCACGCGCCGGCATCTGCCGCACGTAGCGACCCTGCGCCTCGGCTGCCCGGTACGCGGCATCGAACCGTTCCCCCCACAGGTCCGGCAGTTCGGGCACCTCGTCGGGGTCGAACAGCGACCACATCTCGTCCGCCTCGACCCGGCGCATGAACTCGTCCGGGATCCAGTTGGCCAGGTTGAGGTTGTGGGTACGCCGGGCGTCCTCGCCCGTGTTGGCCCGGAGCTGGAGGAACTCCTCGATGTCCGGGTGCCACGGCTCCAGGTAGACGCACGCCGCGCCCTTTCGTCGGCCGCCCTGGTTGACCGCCGCGACGCTCGCGTCCAGTGTGCGCAACCACGGCACGATCCCGTTGGACTGCCCGTTGGTGCCGCGGATCAGCGCGCCCCGGGACCGGACCCGGGAGTACGCGATGCCGATGCCGCCGGCGAACTTGGACAGGTTGGCGACCTGGGCGTAACGCGCGTAGATCGAGTCCAGCTCGTCGCGCGGCGAGTCCACGAGGTAGCACGAGGACATCTGCGTGTGCCGGGTGCCGGAGTTGAACAACGTCGGTGAACTGGGCAGATAGGCGAGGCTGGACATCAGCCGGTAGAAGTCGACCGCCTCGTCGGGCCTCCGCGACAGGCCGCAGGCCACCCGCAGCAGCCAGTACTGCGGGGTCTCCAGCACCAGCCGGGTCCTGGGGTGGCGCAGCAGGTACCGGTCGTAGACCGTGCGCAGGCCGAAGTACTCGAACCGGCGGTCACCGTCGGCGTCGACGGCGTCGTCGAACGTGCGGGCGTGCGCGGCGACGAACGCGGCGGTGTCGTCACCGATCAGGCCCTCGGCGTGGCCGGCCCGGATCGCCGCGCTGAACGAGGCGATGCCCTGCCGGCTGACCTCCCGCGCGACGTCGCTCGCCAGCAGCCGGGCGGCGAGGCGTGAGTACTGCGGCTCCGTGCCGATCATCTCGGCTGCCGTCTGGATGGTCAGCCGGACCAACTCGGCGGTTGTCGCGCCGTCGAAGAGGCCGCTGATCGTGCGGGTCGCCACCCGCAGCGGGTCGACGTCGGGCAGGTTGTCGGCCCACCGCTCGACCGAGCGGACGATCGTGTGTACGTCCACGGCCTCGGTGCCGCCGTCGCGTTTGCGGACCCACATCGGAATCCGCCGCGGGGTGTCGCCGCTGACCGGGACCACCTCGGTGACTGTCACCACTTGCTCCTCGCGAGTTCGAGAGCTTCGCGGCCTTCGGACACGAGGAGGCAGACACCGTCGGACGCCACGCCGCGCGGCGTGCGTCAGGAGGCGTCGGCCGTCCCACGCGGCCTCGGACCACCGCGCACCCGGAGTTCGGGTACGCGGCGCGCTGGCAGGTCTTCGGACTCGCGGGCGCGACCGGGCCTGCCCGGTCACCTACTGGCCGTCGCTTCCCAGGCCGGTGGCCCAGTGCTGATGACGGCGGTCGTTCCCACTCACCGCTGCGGGGCAGTCCCGGGTTCACACCGGGTTCCCTCTTGCCTCGACCACTCGCGACGAGTGGCCGAACCAGCTGCCTCGACACCATATATAGGGCCGACCACGTTTGTCACACCCCACATGTCGGGCCCGGGCGTGTCGCGTCCGCCACTGACCGGCACCGGCACCACACCCACGTTCGTCACGGTCCGGCTCGCCTCGCTCGGCACCCGGACGGTGCTGTGGACCGGGATCGGCCTGCTCTTCGCCGCCCTGCGGCAGGCCCGCGTACGCCCTCGGCCTGACGCCCGTCGTGGAGGCGGCGCTGGCCGACTGCGACTACGGCGAGTGGACCGGCCGGGCCCTTCAGGAGATCGCCGCGACACGGCCCGACGCGCTGCGCGAGTGGCTGACCGCGCCGGACGCCGCGCCGCACGGGGGCGAGGCCGTTCTCATCGGCCCGCCCCATGGCCGACGATGGCAGCTCCGGCTGAGCGCGCCCCCGTCTGCCGTGAGCGGGTGACGAGGGTCGACCACGGCTCCTGTAGAGCTGCCCCAGATTCGGGGCGGCAAGGACGGACCAGGCTCCGGCGGATCGGCTCGACGGCCGCCTCCCGACACCGGCATCGACCGTCCGCACCGGCGTCGCCGACGCGCGATGCACAACCCGCCGAGGGTCAGCCGATCGGGGGAAACGCGCCCGAAGCGTCCCGGGTGGACTCGCGGCCGCTCAGCGGCCGCCGGCGGCGAGCTCGGCCAGCATCCCCTCACAGCTACGCACGACCACCTCCGCGCCGCGCCGCTGGGTCAGCGGAAGCAGCGGATCCTCGGCCCGATCCCGCCACCGCCACTGGGCGTCGG
Organism: Micromonospora sp. DT4; assembly: GCF_049841675.1. NCBI lineage: Bacteria > Bacillati > Actinomycetota > Actinomycetes > Micromonosporales > Micromonosporaceae > Micromonospora > Micromonospora sp. DT4. The sequence goes on along the minus strand of NZ_JBNCKT010000020.1, from coordinate 34,698 downwards.
CGGCGACCTCCCAGAGCCGCTGCGCGGTCGCCTCGTGCTCGACACCGAGCCGGGCGGCCAGGGATATCCCGTCGCCCCCGACCAGACGCTGCGCCTCGGCGGCCAGCTCGGCGTCGAATCCGAGACGGGCATTGCGCAACGACACCAGCAGGCGCAACTCGCGGAACTCGTGCGCGCCCGCGAGGATCTGCTCGATCGCGCCGGCCAACTCGTCCGCGCCCCGGACCGGCTCGGCTCGCACCAGGGACTCCACCGCGGCCAGCGCCGAGCGCGCCTTGAGCGCGTCGCGGCGATCGACGAAACAGCGGGTCATCGACTCGCGCAGCTCGGTGAGCCCACTGCGCCGGATCAACTCGGCCGACATCGTCACCCGGGTGTCGAACCCGCCGCGCACCAGGGTCGTCGCGAGCCGGATACCGAAGAGACCGAACCGGTCCAGCAGGCCCGCGCGCACCTCGGGGTCGAGGCGCACCGGAAGCTCGCCACGGACGAAGCGGTCGGCGGAGAGCAGGTGGGCCTCCATCTCGGCGCGCGGAACCCCGGCCAACGTCGCGAGGGCGGCGAAGTCGGACTCGCTGAGCAGCCGACCCGCGAGGCCGATCGCCCCACTGCACGCCACCACGTTGACGGCCAGCGCGCCCACCCGGGGATCGCGGTGGTGCCGGCGGGCCAGCTGTCGGGCGGTGAGCAACCCGTCGACCCGGCCACCGCCGACCTCGTCCGCCCGGGACAACACCATGATCACATTCACCGGGGCGGCCTGCGCGACGGCGCTGTCCCGACCGGACTCCACCACCCGCAGGTCGCTGTCGCGGCCGTCACGGGTCAGGAACAACACCGCGTCCGCGTCGGCCAGGACGCGATCCAGCACCGGCGCGTGCCCCAGCTCGTCGACCGCGGTGAGCGCCGGGGTGTCGATGAGCGTCACCTGCCGCAACGCCCGGGTCGGCCACCGCACCACGATGTCGCCTACCTCCCCAGCCCGCCAACCGAGATCCACCCGCATGCCGGTCGCCGACTTGACCACCGTCAGCTCCTGCGGAGGCTGTCCCACCGGGTAGGCGGTAGCCCCCGGCGACGCGCCGTCCTCGTACCAGGTGAACGCGCCGTCGGCGCCCTCGACCGGCGCGACCTCCTCCCCCATCAGCGCGTTGAGCACCGTCGACTTGCCCGCCCGCCACGGGCCGGCGACCGCGATCCGCAGCGGCTGCTCCAACCGCGCGATCTGGTGTCGCAACCGCCCGACGGCCCGCGCGTCGTGCTGGTAGACGTCCAACGCCTGATGCAGCAGCCCCCACGCCGCCTCGTCCAACCGCACCCCGACCGTCATGCCCCGGGCTCCAGCAGCACCGGCGTCGACCGGGCGGTCAGTTGCTGGGACTGCTCGTAGAGCGCGGCGAGGCGGGTCATCTTCGACCGGATCTCCCGCTGCCGCTGCTCGCGCAGGGCGACGTCGGTGTCGGCCTCCTGCTTCGCGCTGCGGAACGACTGCACGATGGCCTCCTGCAACTCCTCGGTCAGGCCCGTGAAGTGATCGCGCAGCATCCGTTGCACCTGTCGGGTGGCGTCCCGGCACTCCCGGACCATCCGGACGAAGAACTCGTCGACGTGCCGCTGGATGGCCGTCTTCACGGTCGCCTGCCGGCGGCGCAGCATCTGCTGACTCTCGTCGCGGATGCTCTTGCCGCCGAACAGTGCGCCGATGCCGATCGAGACCGGGTTGATCATCGGCATCCCGGCCAGAGTCGTCGCGAGGCCGAACATCAGCATGCCGCCGTACGAGCCCTTCATGCCGGTGAACAACTTCTGGCCGGTCGTGAACCGGTCGACCCTCGGCCGCTCCAGGTCCGGCAGCCGGTCGCCGAGATCCTCCGGCATCGTCATCGACCAGGGCGGCAGCACGTCGTAGCCGTACCTGTTGAAGTGGGCGGCCACCCGACGGGCGATCCAGTCGCAGCGCTGGACCAGCCACTCGTGGTTGGCTTCCGCGGCCTCGACGAGACTGCGCGCCAACCACTCGTCGAAGGTGTCCCAGGCGACGAGCGGGTCGGCCGTGTCGAACGCCTCGTCCACCGCACGCAGGATCTGGCGGGTCCGGTCCCGCAGGTCGTACTCGATGTCGGAGAGCAGGTCGGCCATCTCGTCGCTGAGGGTGTTCTGCCAGCGGGTCGAGCAGCGGCGCAGCTCGTCGACCTCCCGCTGGGCCGCCTGCAGCCGCGAGATCGGCCCGGACTGCTCCTCGGCCTCCTGCGTCGCCAACTCGGCGCGCAGCGGCGCGGCCAGTTGCTCCACCACCGTACGGGCCACCGCCTGCACCGACGCGCGCGCCAGGTGGTCGGCCTTGCCGGCCAGATCCCGTTGCAGGCGGGCGATCAGCGCCGGAAAGCCGGACTCGGCGTTGAGGCCACGGTCGTCGGCCGCCGCCGCGCGCAGCCGCAGCGTCGACGACACCGGGATCAGCGGCGCCGCGACGCCGGCCTCGGCGAGGTGTTGCCGGTTACGCTCGGCCACCGTTCGCCAGTCCGCCACCAGGTCGGTCTTGCTCTGCACCACGACCACGTTCGGTTGCGAGCGCATGACGTGCAGCAGCATGTTCAGCTCGGCCACGGAGAGTTCCCGGGTGGAGTCGGAGACCAGCAGCACGGCGTCCGCGCGGGCCGAGGCGGCGACCTCCGCGGCAGCGCCGAGCGCGGAGACCTGGTCGGTACCGGGAGTGTCCACCAGCACCAGTCCGGCGGCGAGCAGCGCGCGGGGCAGGCCAACCTCGACGTACGCCGGACCGCCGCCCGGCCGACGCCCGACGGCGCCGGACACCCCGGCCGCGACCTGGTCGAGCGCCAAGGGGGTGCGCTCGGCGAGCGTCGCCGGTGCGCCGGCGGGCCGTCCGGCCGGCGGCGGTGCCTGGACCATTGTCGCGCTGGCCGCTTCGGCATGCTGCACCACGATCGGCAGGACGGTCGTACGACCGTCACCGACCGGACAGGCCGGCGCGTTGATGATCGCGTTGATGAGCTGACTCTTGCCCTGGTTCGGCTCACCGACGACCAGGACACGCAGCTTCGGGTCCAGCAGTTGGGCACGCTTCTGCCGAACCGTCTGGAGCAGGTCGCCGCGACCGTGTGTCGTGCACGTCCGGACGATCTCGTCCAGTACGTCCAGCCAGATCCCCGCCATCACCGCACCAAGTGTGCGGATTTCGGCTCAATTAGCAAGAGGGACCGGAGGGGAAACCCGGAAGGGCCGGGCCGCACGACGCGACCCGGCCTCCCGCTTCCGACGGAAATTCCCGTCAGAGCAGACCGCCGGTGATGCCCAGCAACCCGTGGTCCGACGAGGCGGGCCCCCCGTCGTGCGAGTCTCCGGTCACACCGTCGGTGAGCCCACCGGTCACGTCACCGACCGTGCCGGTGACACCGGGCAGGACACTGTCCACGTGGTGCGTGATACCGCCCACAACGGACGGAACGTCGACCGGCGGGACCACGCCCCCGACGGTGCCGTCACCGAGGCCCAGGCCACCCAGGGTGTCGTGGACACCAAGGGAGCCGACGATGCCGTCGACCTGACCGTGCACGCCGGAGAGGACACCGCCGGTCACGTCGCCGCCGAGCACGTCGCCGCCGAGCACCGGGTCGGTGACGCCGAGCACACCGGTCGGGTCACCGACGGTGCCGGTCACTCCGCCCAGCACCGGGTCGGCGATGCCGTCGACCGGCTGCAGCACGTCCGCGTCGAGCGTGTGCGCCACGTCGGCAACCCCGGTCAGGTCCGTGTCGACGCCACTCGGACCGACGCCCAGGCCGACACCCGGCAGCACGGTCACGCCGGCGGCCACGGTCGACGGGTCGACGGCGATGGCGCCGAGCACACCGGCCTTGACGTCCACACCGGTGGGGCCGCTGGTGATGCTGATCTGCTGCGCCATGCTCTGCAGCTGACCGACGGCGTCGGTGGCGTCGGTCACCAGCGGGTCGAAGCCGAGCTGCCCGACCACCGGGGCGAGCGGCGCGAGGCCCTGCCCCGGCGCGTAGTCGACCACCAGCGGCACCACGTCCTGCACGTCGGCGGCGGTGATGTCGCTGAGCCCCGCGGCGTGCAGCGCGCCCTCCGGGTCGAGGTCGAAGGCCGACCGCGCATCGGGGTTGGTCAGCAGGTCGAGCACGAAGTCGTGGAGGGTCTGTTGCGAGTTCATGTGCCGGTTCTCCTCGGATTGGCGTCGGCGACCGTCGTTCGTCGAGGAGAACGCTATTGCGGGGGCCGATCCCGGACATCGGGGCTCCGCCCGCAATCGATCACGCCCCGTTAGGGCCTTCACCGGCTCACCCGTTAGGGGGACTGGGGGAAACCGTCCCGGTCAGATTAGGGTGCCGACCACGCAGTGATCTCTGGTACGAACGTAGGGGCCCGCGGGTTTCGCCGGGGGTGGGTCGCCGGGCAACGCCGACGCCATCGCCATCAGCCGGCCAGTCGCGGAAAGAGAAGAGACGGATGCCGTACGTCCTGGGGATAGACATTGGAAGCACCAACACCGCCGCCGCCGTCGCACGGCGGGACGGCCGGGCCTGGACGCGTCCGGAGGCTGTCCCGCTGAACGCCGGCTCGCCGCTCGTACCGTCGGTGCTGCACCTGGCCGAGGACGGCGCGCTGCACATCGGCGGTCCCGCCACCGACGACGGCAGCCGTACCACCAGGGATTTTGTCCGCCGCATCGGCGACGACGTGCCCCTGCTGCTCGGCGGCGAGGCGTGCGCGCCGCAGACGCTCATGGCGGAGTTGGCGGCCTGGGTGGTGGAGCAGGTGCACACGGCGGAGGGTGGCCCGGCCGAGGCGGTCGTGCTCAGTCACCCGGCCGGCTGGCGGCCGTACCGGCGGGAGTTGCTGCGCCGGGCGCTCGCCGACCTCGGGCTGCGCGCCGTCACGTTGCTACCCCGAACGGTCACGGTCGTGGAGAGTCACGCGGCGCGCGGCTTCGCGGGCACCACGGCGGCCGTCTACGCGTTGGGTGGCGCCAGTTTCGAGGCGGCCCTCGTGCGGCGCACCCCCCGCGGCACCTACGAGAGCTTCGGCACGCCGCAGGGCCTCGACCCGGTCGGCGGCGCCGACTTCGACGAACTGCTGGCCAGCCACGTACGCACCGTGCTGTCCCGGGAGCTGGCCGCCATCGGCCGTCGGGACCACCACGCCGCCCTGCGGGACCTGCCGGTCGAGTGTGACCGGGTCAAGCGGGCACTGACCGTCGAGCCGGCCGCCGACGTGGTGCTGAGCCTGCCCACCGGTCCGGCGCGGATACCGGTGACCCGCGCGCAGTTCGAGGCCATGATCCGCCCGACGGTGCAGGCCACCGTGGAGCTGCTGCTGCGTACCGTGCACGGCGCCGGCCTGGCCCCGACGCAGCTCGACGGCGTCCTGCTGGCCGGTGGCTCGACCCGCATCCCGCTGGTCACCGAGCTGATCGGCACGGCGCTCGGGGTGCCGGTCGAGGTGGAACCGGACGCGCAACTGACCGCCGCCACCGGAGCCGCGAGCGCCGCCTGCCAGGTGGTGTCGCCCCGACCCCGACCCCAGTCCCCGGCCCCGGTCCGCGATCCGGCGCCGGTCGGCGGCGGCGGCGTACGGGCAAGCCTCCCGGCCCTGCGCCGGCCCCGCAACCACGCCACCGATCCGGGCGACCCGCCACCCCGACCGCCGGTCCGGATTCTGCCCCTCGACCTGCCGAAGGCGTCCCGCCTGGCACTGACGCTCAGCCGGGGACGCGAAGGATGACCGCAATGATCATGAAAGACCTCGTGGAGTCCCGACTGGTGCTGGGCAGGGCGCCCAGGGCCCTGCTGGACAGGGTCGCCGACGATCCGACAGCTCCGCTCACCGTCGGTCTGGCCGGCCCCGCCGGTCACGGCAAGACCGCCCTGCTCGCCGAGCTGACGCGCGTCCAGCAACGGGCCGGCGTCACCGTGCGTACGGGCGCACCGGGACCGGACGATGCCGTCGACCCGGACGACCTGCTGCTGGTCGACAACGCGCACCTGCTCGACGACGAGCGGATCGGCGTGCTGCTGCGCCTGGTCGCCACCCGCCGGCACCGGCTGGTCGTCGCCCACCGCCCCTGGCCCCGGTCGGCGGCCCTCACCGAACTGGTCGACACGCTGCGCCGCGACGGGCAGGCCGTGCTGCTCGGGCCGTTCACCCGGGACCAGACCGCAGCCTGGATCGCAGGCGTCCCCGAGCTGACCCAGCGCGGCGAACTGGTCGACTTCGTGCACACGCAGACCGGGGGCGTACCCCGCGACGTCGAACGGCTGACCCGCAGCCTGCGCGCGGCCCCGAGCCTGACCACCGTCCCGGGCGAGCCGCCCCGGTCCGTCGTCCTCGAGTTCGCGCCGGAGCTGGAGATCCAGCCCGCCCCCGTACGACGGCTGCTGCTCGCGGTCGCGGCCGGCGTACCGCTCCCGGTGGCCATGCTCGGCCCGCTCCTGGACCAGGAGCCGGAGGCGGTCGACGAGCTGATCGCCACGACCCGGGCGGCCGGCCTGATCGGCGCCGACGGGCGGCTCACACCGCTGGTCCGACGGGCCGTCACCACGCTCAGCCCGGCCACCGAGCGCAGCGCCCTCTGGCGTCGCCTCACCGAGTTGCAGCTCGCCCGGGGCGGCCCGGTGCTGCCGCTGGTCCGCTCGCTGCTCGCAGTGGGCGTCCTCGGTGACTGTCCGGCCCCGACGCTGGCCGCGGCGGCGCAGGAGGCGCTGGCCGACGAGCCGGCCTTCGCCGCCGACCTGTTCGCCGCCGCCACCGCTGCCGGGCACCCGACGGGCGCCCGACAGGCTCTCGCCGCCGCCCTCGCCGGCAACCTCGACGACGCGCTGCGCCTGGCGGACCGGCTGCTGACCACCGCCGAACCGGCGGACCGCGCCGAGGCGGCCGTGGTGGCCGCGACGGCTCTGGCGCACCGCGGCCACACCAGCCGCAGCGTCGAGCTGTACCGGTGGTCGGGCACCGCCTCGTCGGTGGCGTTCGCCGCCGTGGGCGGGCTCGCCACCGGCGACCTGGGCGCCGCCGCGCCGCCCGTGGGCGAGCCGGCCGGTGAGCCGCCGACGCTGCACGCCAGCGCCGCCCGGCTGATGGCCGAGGGGGTACGCGAGAGCGTCACCGGCACGCCGAGCGCCGCGCTCTCCGCGCTCGTGCAGTCCGCCGCCCTGCTCGAGCCGGACGGTCGGGCGGCGCTCCTGCCGGACAGCCCGGCCGCGCTGGCCGCCCTGACCGCCGTGCACTGTGGCGAGTTGGACATCGCCGAGCGGGTCCTGCACCGGGCCCAGACCGCCGGCGTCGGGGGCCCGCTGATGGCCCGTCGGCACCGGCTGTTGCAGGCGTGGATCCTCATGGTGCGGGGCCAGACGCTCTCGGCGGCCGAACGCCTCGCCACGGTCACCGCGGACGAGCGCGCGTTGGAGTCGCGCGATTTGCTCTTCGCCGCCGCGCTGCGGATGGGCATCGGTCGGCGCACCAGCGACCTCGGCGCGCTCAAGCGGGGGTGGAGCCAGGCGCTGGAGGCGGTGGTACGCCATCGGGTCGACCTGTTCACGCTGCTGCCGCTGGGCGAACTCGCCATCGCGGGCGCGCGGCTCGGTGACGTCGCCCGGTTGACGCCCTACCTGCGGGAGGGCCGCGCCCTGCTCGACCGGCTCGGCGCGCCGGCCCTGTGGAGCGTTCCGCTGCACTGGAGCGGGTTGCACGCCGCCATCCTGACCGGTGATCCGGCGGCCGCCGACGACCACGTCGCCGCCCTGCTGGCCGCCGCCGAGCACAGCCGCTACGCAGGCGTGGTCGCCGCGGCCGCCGAGAGCTGGGTCGAGGTGCTGCGAGGTGTGGTCGACCCGGTGCGGGTCGAGGCCGCCGCCCGTGGCCTGCACGACACCGGACTGTGCTGGGACGCCGCCCGACTGGCCGGGCAGGCCGCGATCCGCACCTCGGACCGACGGGCGATGACCACCCTGCTCGAGTGCGCCCGGGTGTTGCAGGGCCGACCGACCGGCGGGACCGGCGGGCAGCGGCCGAGCGACGGCGAGAAGGCGACGCCTGTCGCCGACGCCATCGCCGGCCCCACCCAGCAGGGGCTGAGTGACCGCGAGTACGAGGTGGCCGAACTGGTGCTGACCGGCCTGACCTACCGGGAGATCGGTGATCGACTCTTCATCTCGGCCAAGACGGTGGAGCACCACGTGGCCCGGATGCGCAACCGGTTGAACTGCGCCAACCGGGCCGAGCTGCTGGCGCTGCTGCGGACCATGGTCGCCGACCGGGCCAGCGACGCCGCCGGGCAGCCGTGGCCGCAACGGTCGGCCCGATGAGCCGCCGCACCGCGCGGAGCGCGACGTGACGCGGGGACGACGGGTACGCCTCCGGCTCGTCGCGGCAGCGGCGGTACTGCTCACGCTCTGGTCGTACGCGGCGTATCTGACCTGCCAGGACACGGTCGACCTGCTGCGGGTGCGGGCCCTGGCCGACACCCTGGGCAAGCCCGTCGACCGGCTGGTGCTCAGCCTGCAGACCGAGCGCCGGGCGACCGCCGAGACACTGGCCGGGGGCGTGCCGGCACGGCCCACGCTGGCCGGGGCGCGGGAGGCGACCGACCGGGCGGCGGCGGACGTCCGGGCGTTCCCGTCCAGCCGCGACCTGCGCCTACTCAGCGCCGACACGGTCCGCGACCGGGCCGACGCGCTGATCCGGCGGCTGAACGGGCTGGGGGCGATCCGGTCCCGCGTGGACGACGGGCAGCTCGACCCGGCCGCAGCGGTCGACGGGTACGACCAGCTCGTCGACGCCGCCTTCGACGTGTACGGACCGGAGTGGGGCGCGTACGAGAGCAGGCTGGCGATCGACACCCGCGCGGTGATCGCGCTGGCCCGTGCCCGCGAGCTGCTGGCCCGGGAGGACACCCTGGTCACGGCGGCTGTCGTGAGTGGTCGGATGAGCGCCGAGGAGCGGCGTCGGCTGGTCGAGCTGGTGTCCATCCAGCGGTACGCCCGCGCCGAGGCGACGTCCGGCCTGCCGGCCGGTGGCCGGAGCGAACACCAGCGGCTCGTGGCGGGCCCCGAGTTCGCGGGTCTACTCGACGTGGAGGACGCGCTGCTGCGCACGGACCGGGCCGACGCGCTACGCGGGGTCAGCGCCCAGGAGTGGCGCTCGGCGGCCGACGCCGCGCTCGGCGCGCTGCACGAGCTGGTCACGACCACCGCCCGCGCGAGCGTCGAACGGGCCACGCCGGGCGCCGCGGTACTCGTCGGGCGGACCGGCGTGGTGGTCGGGCTCGGGCTGATCGCCGTACTGGCGGTGCTGCTCGGCTGGGCCGCCACCGTGCGCCGCCAGCCCGACGACGAGAGGGCTCCGGCGGGCGACGGCCTACGCCGGCATGAGTCGCCGGCCCCACCCGTGGACCTCCAGCCGCTCGCCGACCAGACCAGCGCCGGCCAGCCTCGCGACCAGACCACCGGCGGCGGCCAGTCGGACGCCCAGCAGGGCGGCGGCACGGTCGGGGACCGTCGCGCCGGGGAGTTGTTCCTGCGGATCAGCCGGCGCAACCAGGTCCTGCTGCGCGACCAGCTCGACCTGCTGGACGCGATGCAGCGGCGGGAGCGCAGCGCCGCGGAGGCCGACGAGCTGTTCCAGCTCGACCATCTCACCACCCGCATCCGCCGGAACGTGGAGAAGGTCATCACGCTGGCCGGTGCGAGGCCCGCGCGCCGCTGGCGACGGCCGGTGCCCCTGCTCGACGTCACGCGAGGCGCGGTCGCCGAGGTGCCGGAATACCACCGGGTCCTGGTGGCGCCGCACTGGCCGTGGTCGCTCGCCGGCCCCGCCGTCACGGACGTCGTGCACCTGCTGGCCGAGCTCATCGAGAACGCTCTGACGTTCTCGGCCACGGACACCACCGTCCGGGTAGCCGGCGAGCACCGGCCGCAGGGTTGCGCGATCGTGGTCGTCGACGACGGCCACGGCCTCGACGCCACAGCCCTCAACGAGGTGAACCACCTGCTCGCCAGGCCGCCGAGCGACCCGCCGAGCAACGCCGGAGGGCTGTACGCCGTCGCCGTACTGGCCGCCCGGTGCGGTGCCCGGGTCACGATGCGGCCCAGCCAGCGCGGCGGGACGGCGGCGATCGTGCACCTGCCGGCGGAGCTGGTCACCGTGACCGGTGGCGGACCGGTCGCGGCGACCGCAGGCCCCGCGTACCGACCGACGTCCGACGGGCCGCACACGCCCGACGGGGCCGACCAGGGCAACGCCGGCGGGCTGCCGATGCGGGTCCGCCAATCCGGGCCGACCGGACCCGGCCCGGGCAGCGCCGGCCCCGAGACCATCGAGCTGCCGGTCACCAGAACAACGAGGAGACATCGATGACGCACGCAGTGGTCACCGCGGACAGCCTGACCGGCGCGCTGGACCGCCTGGTCGACCGGGTACGCGGGGCGGAGTTCGCCGTGGTGCTCTCCCCGGACGGGCTTCCACTCGGCGGTTCCCGCCAGGTGGAGACGAAGCTGGCGGAACAGATCTCCGGCGTGGTCGCCGGTCTGTTGGCGCTGGGACTGGCCGCCACCCGGACCTGCGACGCGGGCGGGCTGCGCCAGATCGTGGTGCAGATGTCGCGAGCGTTCCTGTTCGTCGCCACCATCGGGAATGGGACCATCCTCACCGTCCGGATCTCCGGCGACGAGGTCGAGGTGGGCGACATGGCGTACGAGGTCGCGCTCTTCGTCGGGCAGGCCGAACGGCACCTGCCGATCCGCCTGGAGACCGCCTCCACGGCGAGGAGCGGAGACTCTGGTGCACAGCGCCGGCTCCGCTGACGAGGCATGGTACGACGACGACGCCGGCCCGGTCGCCCGTCCGTACACGATGACCGGTGGGCGTACGACGCCCGACCGAGGCCGGTTCGACCTCATCTCGCTGGTCGTCGCGCGGCGGTCGGCGACATCGCCCACGTCACTCTTCCCCGAACAGGCGCGAATCGTCGAGCTGTGTCACCATCCAGTGTCGGTGGCTGAGGTCAGCGCCGAGCTGGATCTGCCCCTGGGCACCGTCCGGGTCCTCCTCGGTGACCTGCTCGGGGCGGGATTGGTCGAGACGCACGAACCGCCGACGCTGTCGGAGCTGCCGTCGCAGGAGCTGCTCGAGTCGATACTTGTCGGGCTGCGCGCCCTGTGAACGCTCGGGTGCCACCGCGACCCAGCGGTCGCGGGCAGGCGTCCGATGACGAAGTGAAGGGGAGAGAGGCAGTGCCGGCAACACCGCCGCAGCCACGGCGTACTGTGGCGATCATTCTGCTGGACCGGACCGTGGCCGCTGCCGCAGCCGTACGGCGGGTGGTCACCGGCCAGGCCGACGTGTCGCGGGCCACCTGGGTCGCCGTGCTCGCGGCGCTCGGGGTGGTGGTGGCGACGGTGGTCTCGATCACAAGTGTGGTGCGCACCCCGGAGCAGTTCGCGCCGGTGACCCTCGACGCGCCGCCGTCGGTGGACCAGTTTGGCACCCCCACGCCCGGTACGCCCCGGGGGCAGGCGCGTCCGGCCGCCACCAGCCCGACCACGGCCGCGTCGCCGTCGGTCACCGCAGCCCCGCCGCCCGTCGAGCTGCCGTCCAGCGCGCCGGCCGCGACCCCCTCGTCGGCCTCACCGACCCCCGCCGCCCTCGCCGCCGACTTCGTCATCGAGGAGAAGGCGCTGCTCAGCTACGGTGCCGCCGTGACGATCAACAATCCTGGCCCGGTGCCGGCGGCGCAGTGGACGCTGGCCATCACGCTGCCCCGGGAGTCGCTCCGGGTCAGCGCGGTCCAGGGCGCGAGGGCCACGCAGGACGGCGCCGTGTGGACGTTCGTACCGGACGGCGGCGCGGGGCAGGTGCCGGGCGGCGCCTCGGCGCGGGTGACCTTCCGGGTCAACGGCGCGGCGGTCGGCGCGACTCCCACGGCGTGCACGGTCGACGGCGTCGCCTGCGGCGGCCTGTCGAACTGACCCCCGGCCGCCGAGCCGATCCCGGCGGCCGGACCGGCCCTGGCCGGCGACCCGAACCGGCTGCCGGAGGTCGACCCCGGCTGGCGGCGGGGACCGGGTGGCGGGCGTAGCTCATGCTCAAGGGGTGATTCGCTTCGTCCTGAACGTCCTGTGGCTCGTCTTCGGTGGTGGCCTCGTGCTGGCGATCGGCTACGGCTTCGCCGCGCTGATCTGCTTCCTGCTGGTCGTCACCATCCCGTTCGGCGTCGCCGCGCTGCGCCTCGCCGTCTACTCGCTGTGGCCCTTCGGTCGGACCCTGGTGCCCAAGCCCGGCGCGGGTGTCGGCTCCGGGCTGGCGAACGTGCTGTGGGTGGTGCTGGCCGGCTGGTGGCTCGCCCTGTCCCACATCCTCGCGGGCATCGCGCTCTGCGTGACGATCATCGGAATCCCCTTCGGCGTCGCCAACTTCAAGCTCGTCCCGGCCGCGTTCTGGCCGCTGGGTCGGGAGGTCGTCGAAGCGCCGTGACGCGTCGCCGGGTCGCCCGCGAACCGGTTGGCGACCCGGCCGGGGCCTGTGCGGTCGATAGTGGACAATCCGGGATGCGACCCCCGACGGACCCCTCGATAGGAGCCTGGCATGGCCGGCCCGGATGCCGAACTCACCGCGACGCTTCAACCGGACGTGCCGCACGCGGCGCGGATCTGGAACTACTGGATGGGCGGCAAGGACAACTTCCAGTCCGATCGGGCTGCCGGCGACGCGGTCGCCGAGGTCTATCCGGAGATTGTCCTGATGGCGCAGCATTCCCGCCGCTTCCTGGTACGGGCGGTCCGGTACCTGGCCGCCGAGGCGGGCATCCGGCAGTTCCTGGACATCGGTACCGGCCTGCCGACCATGCAGAACACCCACGCGGTCGCCCAGGGCATCGCGCCCGACGCGCGGATCGTCTACGTTGACAACGACCCGATGGTCCTCGTGCACGCCCGCGCGCTGCTGGCCAGCACGACCGTTCAGGGCGTCACGACGTACGTGCCGGCCGACTACCACGACCCGGAGACCATCCTCGCCGAGGCGGCGCGGACGCTCGACCTCGACCAGCCGATCGCCGTCATGTTCATGGGCGTGCTCGGGTACGAACCGGACCTGGACGTGCTGCGTTCGATCGTCGGGCGGACGATGGACGCGACCGCGTCCGGCAGCCACCTGGTGCTCTGGGACGGCACCAACACCAGCCCGGAGGTGGTCTCCGGAGCGCAACGGCTGGCCGAGAACGGCGGCGTCCCGTACATCCTGCGCAGCCCGGAGGACCTCGCCGGTTGCTTCTCCGGGCTGACGATGGTGGAGCCCGGTCTCGTGCCGATCCCACTGTGGCGCCCGGACGAGACCGACGCCCGGGGGATCGACGCCTACGGCGCGGTGGCCCGCAAGCCCTGACCGGCGTCGACCCCGGGTACGTCGCCCGAATCAGCGCGCGCAGGCCAGCGTCAGCCCGGCCGGCGGCGCGCTGGTCGTCACGAGCAGACCGAACGTCGTCGTCCCGTCCGGCGCCACCGTTCCGTTGTACGGGGCGTTGCGCACCACCACATCGGCGCCGGCCGGGTCGACGACCCCACCCCACACCGCCTGGATCCGCTCGTCACCGGCCCAACGCCAGGAAACCCGCCACTGGTCCAACGGCTGCGCGCCGACGTTGCGGACCGTGACCGTGGCGACGAAACCGGTGCCCCAGCCTGAGTCGATGGTGGCGGTCGCGCGGCAGGACTCCAGCGGGGCGGTCCGGCCGGACCCACCGTAACCAGACCGTCGGCGCGCACGCGGTGCTGCACGACGACGCGGTGCTGCACGACGACGCGCTGCGCTGAGCGGGCGCGCTCGGCGTCCGGCGCGACTCGCGCCCGGCGGACCGGGCGCGCCGCGGGTCGTCGTCAGCGCAGCCGGCGGGCCGTGAACCGGGCCGGTGGCTCGGCGATCGCGTCCTGCGCCGCGATCAGTTGGATCTCCCGGGTGCCCGCCGCGAGGGTCGCTTCGAGGACAGTGAAGACGGAGGCGACGGTACGCTCCAGCGCGGTGGCCGGCGAGCCGGTGGTCGACAGGTGCGCCAGGTACAGCGCCGCGGTGACGTCGCCCCCGCCGTTCGGGTTGATGGGCAGCAGCGGGGTGGTCACCGCCCAGGCGCCCTCGTCGGAGACCGCCACCACCTCCAGCGAGCCCGCCGGTGCGTCGTCGTGCAGCACGCTGGTCACCAGGACGTGCCTCGGCCCGGTGGCGCGGACTACGTCGACAGCGTCCAGCACCTGCGCGAGGGTGGTCGTCGTACAGTCGGCGAGGAAGTCCAGCTCGAAGTGGTTCGGCGTGATGATGTCGGCGCGCGGCACGACGGTGTCGCGCAGGTACTCCGGGATGCCGGGCCGGACGAACATCCCGCGGCCGACATCGCCCAACACCGGGTCGCAGCAGTACACGGCTGCCGGGTTGGCGGCCTTGACCTGGGCCACGGCGTCCAGGATTACGGCGCCCATCGCCGGGTCACCCTGGTATCCGGACAGCACCGCGTCGGCGCTGCCGAGAACACCCCGGTCGGCGATGCCCGCGATCACCTCGGCCACATCGGCGGCCGCCAGCAACGGGCCGCGCCACGCGCCGTACCCGGTGTGGTTGGAGAAGTGGACGGTCAGCACCGGCCACACCTCGTGCCCGAGACGCTGCAGGGGGAAGACGGCGGCCGAGTTGCCGACGTGGCCGTAGGCGACCGACGACTGGATGGACAGGATCTGCACGGACCCATCATGGTCGCCGAGCACGGCGCGGGGCACGCGGCCCACCGATTGTGTCGGCTGCCCCACGGCCGCTGCCCGCTCCGCGCCGCACGCGCGCGAGGGCGCACGGCACGAGCGGGCGGCCCGGACCGCCGTCGTCCGGGCCGCCCCCTGCGCCGCGCGGTCAGCCGCCGAGGCTCGCCGCGGCCGAGGCGATCGACGAGGCGAAGTAACTCACCTGCGTGTAGACGCCCCTGGAGGGTCGGGCTGCTGCACTCCCTCGCGGCGCGCCTGGTCACCCTTCGCACACAGGAGGTGCGGTTTGGGTACGCTCTGCCGCCGTCAGCATATTGCGACCCCCACGCCCACGGCGGCCCTCGCGACGCCCCGGTGTCAGCCCGCGTCGGCGCGGCTGTCAGCGGCGTGTCGGAGCCGTGTCAGGCGGGCCGTGCACGATGGTCGGCATGACAAGCGATCTGGTGATCGAGGCCGAGGGCCTCGTCAAGACCTTCGGGAAGACGAGGGCGCTGCAGGGCGTGGACCTCGCCGTACCCCGGGGGACGGTGCTCGGGGTGCTCGGCCCGAACGGCGCCGGCAAGACCACGGCCGTCCGCATCCTCTCCACCCTGCTGACCCCGGACGCCGGCAGCGCCCGCATCGGCGGCTTCGATGTCGTCCGCGACGCCGGCCGGGTCCGGCAGCGCATCGGCCTCACCGGCCAGTACGCCTCGGTGGACGAGGACCTGACCGGACGGCAGAACCTGGAGCTGTTCGGCACGCTGCTGGACCTCGGTCGCGCCGGCGCCCGGCGGCGGGCCATCGAACTGCTCGACTGGTTCGACCTGACCGAGGCCGCCAACCGGCCCGCCAAGACCTACTCCGGGGGCATGCGCCGACGCCTCGACCTGGCCGCCAGCCTCGTCGGCTCGCCGGAGGTGATCTTCCTGGACGAGCCGACGACCGGACTGGACCCGGCCAAGCGTGAGGACATGTGGGACGTGGTCCGGTCACTGGTGACCAACGGCTCGACCGTGCTGCTCACCACGCAGTACCTGGAGGAGGCCGACGCGCTGGCCGACGCGATCACCGTCATCGACCACGGCCGGGTCATCGCCCACGACACCCCCGACGGGCTCAAGCGGATCGTCGGCGGGCAGACCCTCGAAGTCCGGCCCACCGACCCGGCGCAGCTTGCCCGGACCGCCGCGATCCTGACCGAGGTCGGCTCCGGCGGGTCGGCCGACGAGATCCGCAAGGGCGTCCTCGCGGTGCCGGTCACCGACGACAAGGCGCTGACCGAGAGCGTCGCGCGCTTCGCCACCGCCGGCATCGCCGTCACCGAACTCTCCCTGCACCTGCCGAGCCTCGACGAGGTGTTCTTCACCCTCACCGGGCGTACGGCATCCGAGGACGACACCACTTCGCGTACGGAGGTAGCGGCATGAGCACCCTGGTCGGCGCACCACCCACGGCGAACTCCACGCCGTCGACGGGCTCGGTGAACCCACGACCGTTCCGGCTCGTGCGGCACTCGCTGGCGCTCGCCAAGCGCAGCCTCATCAAGACCTGGCGTACGCCCGAGGCGCTGATCGACGTCACGCTGCAACCGGTGCTGTTCCTCGTCATCTTCGTCTACATCTTCGGCGGCGCGGTCGCCGGCTCCACCCACGACTACCTGCAGTTCCTGCTACCCGGAATCCTGGCGCAGACCATCGCCACCGGGGCCATCGCCATCGGCGTCAACCTCAACACCGACATCGCCAAGGGCATCTTCGACCGGTTCCGGTCCCTGCCGGTCCCCCGCTCCGCACCGCTGGTCGGCGCGGTCCTCGGCGACGTCGTCCGGTACGTGATCGTCACGGTCTCGACCCTCGCGATCGGCTACCTGATGGGTTTCCGGATCGACACCGACCCGTTCCGGGCCGTCGCCGGCTGCGCGCTCGCGGTGCTGTTCGCGCTCTGCCTGAGCTGGCTGCCGGTCTACGTGTCGATGAAGGTGCGCACCCCCGGTGCCGTGCAGGGCCTGATGTTCGCCCTGATCATGCCGCTGAGCTTCGGGTCGAACGTGTTCGTGGGCACCGACACCCTGCCCGGCTGGATGCAGGCGTTCGTGAAGGTCAACCCGGTGACCCATCTGGTGGCATCGGTACGCGGACTGTTCCTCGGCACCCCGCTCGACGCGCACGTGTGGTGGACCCTCGCCTGGTGCGCCGGCTTCGTGGCGGTGTTCATGCCGATGGCGCTGCGCGCGTACCGCAAGAAGGTCTGACGCGGCTAGACGAGCAGGTCCTCCATCAGCTCACGGATGCGGGTGACGGCCGCAGCCACCGGCCGGGCGCGCCAGGCGGCCACCAACGACTCACGCTGCTCCTCGTCACCGAGGGCGGCGTTGAGTCGTTCGCTGCGCCCGCTCGGGAAGAACAGCTCCATGTGTGTCCCGAGCCGCTTCGCGAGCGCGGACAGTTCGCGGGTGGTGGCGATGTCGTCCCGGTACGCGGCGAGTTCCGCGCCGCCCGACGCCCACGCCCCGATCACCGGCAGGTCCTTCGAGTTCAGCGCGTCGTCGCGGGCGAGTGCCAGCAGCGTGGCCGCCTGGGCGGCGGCGTCGGTTCCCGGCGCCGCCCGCTCGTCGGCCACCCGCAGGTACAGGACCGCCACCGAGGCCCGCACCATCACGCGCGGCTGCGGTGGCGGTCCGGTCCAACCGGCGAGAGTACGGTTCACCTCGTCGGCGTGGGCGAGCGCCTCGTCGTAGCACCCGCGCTGCCAGGCGAGGTGCGCCAGGCCGAGAAGGGCCTGCGCGACGTCCATCTGCTCGGCCTGGCCCGGCGTCGCCGTCTCACCGAGGCGCCGTTCCGCGTCCGCGTCGCCACTCAGGGCGAGCTGCACGTCCAGCCGCACCCGGACCGACCGTGCGTCCTGCTGAGCACCGATCATCTCCATGTGCCGGACGCTGCGCGCCAGCCACTCCGCCGACCGCCCCTCCCTCCCGGGAAGCAGGAACTGCCCGACGGCACCCGCGGCCATCGCCATGCCCCAGTGGTCGCCCGCGACCTCGAAACGGTGGTACGCCTGCTCGGCGTCCTCGATCGACGCCTCCGGCAGGCCGCTGTTCTCCCGGACCGCCGCGCGCGCGATCAGGCCGAGCGCCTGCACGTACGGGTCCGGGTGCCCGACCATCTCGTTCGCGCTCTTCAGGCTCCGCTCCAGGTCGGACTCGTCGAAGCCGGGCAACGCCACCGCGAATGCGGTCAGCCGCGGCGACACCTCCGCGGGCCGTTCCGCGAGCAGCGTCCGCAGCGCGCGTCGAGCGAGCACGGCGGGCCGCAGGTCGGCGCTGATGCCGCCGTTCACGCTGATCAACACGCACGTCCAGGCGAGTCGGTCCCCGTGTGGCAGGGGCCGGCCGCTGGCCCGGCCCCGCAGGATCGCCGAGCGTCGACGCCGCTGCGGCTCGTCGACGTTCAGCAGCCCGCGCGCCCACGCGAGGACTTCGAGGTGCAGGCCGCGCACCGTCCAGAGGTGCAGCAGCGCGGTGGCGACGTCGACGGCGGCGGGCTCGTCGTCCTGCCCCAGCGCCCACCGCAGGCCCGCGACCAGGTTGTCCTGCTCGGCGGCGCAACGGTCCAGCGCCTCGACCTGGCCGGGGCCGACGAGGCGGTCGCTGAGCGCGACGGCTTCGTTCCGGGTCCAGCCGACCAGACCGGCCATCGCCATGCCCCGGTCACCGGACGCGCCGAGCCGGGCCTCGCCGTACTCGCGGACGGTCTCCAGCATCCGGTAGCGGGGCGGCCCGTCCCCCTCGACCAGGGTCAGCAGGGACTGTTCGACGAGCGTGGCCAGGCCACGCCGGACGTCCGGCGTCCCGGCGACTGCGGCGGCGAGGTCGGCGGTGAACGGCGCGGGGATGACCGCGACCCGCTCCAGCAGCGCACGGTCGTCGGGCGCGAGCAGTTCGCGGCTCCAGTCGACCATCGCCCACAGGCTCGCGTGGCGCTCCGGCAGACCCCGCAGCGCGTCGTCGAGCAGGGCGAACCGGTCGGTCAGCCCGCCGAGCACGTCGTCGATCGGCATGTGCCGCAGCCGCGCGGCGGCCAGTTCGAGGGCCAGTGGCAGGTTGTCGAGCCGGTTGCACAGCGCGAGAGCCCGGGCGGTGTCCCAGGTCGGCACCGCGCCACCGGCCCGCGCCCGGGACTCGACCAGCCCGAGCGCGTCGGAGTCCGGTAGGGCTGTCAGTCGGTGGACCCGTTCGCCGGCCAGGCCCAGCGGGGCGCGACTGGTGGCGAGCACCGCTACCTCCGGTGAGGTCACCGCGAGCAGGTCGGCGACGACGGTGGCCACCGCGTCGAGGACGTGCTCGCAGTTGTCCAGTACGACCAGGCCATCGAGGTCCGGCGCGACGGCACGCAACCGCTCCTCGGGGCTGAGCACCCGGCGTTCGAGGCCCAGGTTGCCGCCGGTGGACGAGGTGTCCGCGCCGCCGAGCGCCGCGAGCACGGTAGGCAGCACCTCGTCGGGCGAGCGCAGGCCGGCCAGCTCGACCACCCGTACCGCCCGCCCGGCCGCCGCCGCGCGCCGGGTGACCTCGGCCGCGAGGCGGGTCTTGCCCGCGCCGCCGGTCGCCACGATCGTCACGAGGGCCGACTCGTCGAGCGCCGCGTCCAGGGCCTCGACGTCCCGCTCGCGGCCCATCAGGGCGGTCATCGGCCGGCGCCACGCGGCCGGCAGGACGACCCGCGCCGGTGGACGGGGTGGCGCGACGACGGCCGGGGTGGTGAGTTCGCCGCGCAGGAGGGCCAGGTGGACCTGTGTGATCACCGGGGACGGGTCGGTGCCGTAGCGGTCGGCCAGGTCGTCGCGGAGACGCTCGACGACCTCCAGCGCCTCAGCCTCCCGCCCCTGGGCGGCGAGCACCCGCACGAGCAGGGCGGCGGACGGCTCGTCCGGGGGCGTCCGCGCGGCCAGCCGGCGCAGGTCGGCCTCGTCGTACGGCCCCGCGCCGGCGAGCGCCGCCTCGGCGCGCAGCGCGGCGACGTCGGCGAACAGGCGCGCGTGGTCCGCGCTGACGATCTCCGGCACCTCGGGGAACAGGGCACGGGCCCGGTCGGCCGCGTCGCGGGCCGCGCGTGCGTCGCCGGTCCGCAGGGCGGTCCTGCCGTGATCGACGAGCGCCCGTGCCTCGACGGCGTCGACGGTGACCTGCTCGGGGGGCAGGCGGTAGCCGCCCGGTACGGCCGCCACGGGCAGCCCGAGACGGCGTACGCGGGACACGAGCGCCTGCACGGCGCCGGTCGCGTCGTCGGGCGGGGCGCCGTCCCACACCGCGTCCACGAGCAGGCTGGTGGAGACCGCCCGGCCGCGCGCATCGACGAGCGCGCGGAGCACCGCGGCCAGCCGCTCGCCCCGGACCGGCCGGCCGTCGACGGCGAGGGGACCGAGGATCGTGATCTGCACGGGACCAGCATCCCCCACGCGCACCACAGAGCCGTGCAGGGTGCCCGACGGCGCGGGGTGCATCCGGGACGCCGCGGTGCGTACAGTTTCGGGTCGGACTTGGGGTGGGCCGGGAAATCCGGCACAGGAAACGGGACGAGACAACAACGCATGACGGTGGACGACATTCCCGACAACGCTCAGGGCGGCATCGACCGGAACCGGCTGGAGACCTGCCTGAGCGTCTTCGAGGCGTTGGAGGCCCTTCCTCCCGACCACCCCGACGTGGTGCGGGTGCAGCGGGCCACCGCACGCCTCTACAAGGTGATCAAGCAGCGGCGTCGTGAGGAGCGGCGCGACGCCATCCTGGCGGCCGACCGGGCGGTGACGGAGGCCACAGCCACCGGCGCCCCGGGCCGGATCGACGACGAGACCCAGGGCATCCCCCTCGCCTCCCCCACGACCGGCACGACGGCGGGACTCCTGCACCACCCGCGCGGCTGCTACATCTGCAAGCAGCGCTACCGCGAGGTGGACGCCTTCTACCACCAGCTCTGCCCGTCCTGCGCCGCGCTGAACCGGGAGCGCCGCGACGCCCGTACCGACCTGACCGGCCGACGCGCCCTGCTCACCGGCGGGCGGGCGAAGATCGGCATGTACATCGCGCTGCGGCTGCTGCGCGACGGCGCGCACACGACGGTGACGACCCGGTTCCCGCACGACGCGGTCCGCCGGTTCGCCGTGATGCCCGACAGCGCGGACTGGCTGCACCGCCTGCGGATCGTCGGTATCGACCTGCGGGACCCGGCGCAGGTGATCGCCCTCGCCGACTCGGTCAGCAGCCAGGGCCCACTCGACATCCTGATCAACAACGCGGCGCAGACGGTCCGCCGCTCGCCCGGGGCGTACGCGCAGCTCGTCGCCGCGGAGTCCGCGCCCCTGCCGGACGGTCCCCTGCCGGAGCTGGTCACGTTCACCAAGTCGGCCGGACCGGCCGGCAGCCTCACGGCCGGGTCGGCGTCGACGGGCCTCACCCCGCACGCGCTCACCGCACTGGCATTGACCAGTCGCTCCGCCTCGCCGGAGCGGATCGCGGCGTCCACCGCCATCGACGCCGGCGGCCTCGTGCCGGACCTCGACCCGGTCAACAGTTGGGTGCAGCGGGTGCACGAGGTCGACCCGGTCGAGCTGCTGGAAGTGCAGTTGTGCAACGTCACCGCGCCGTTCGTGCTGGTCAGCCGGCTACGTCCGGCGATGGCCGCCGCGCCGGCCCGCCGTAAGTATGTGGTGAACGTATCGGCGATGGAGGGTCAGTTCGGTCGCGGCTACAAGGGGCCGGGACACCCGCACACCAACATGGCCAAGGCCGCGTTGAACATGCTGACCCGCACCAGCGCCCAGGAGATGCTGACCGACGGCATCCTGATGACCAGCGTCGACACGGGTTGGATCACCGACGAGCGGCCGCATCCGACGAAGATGCGGCTGGCCGACGAGGGGTTCCACGCACCGTTGGACCTGGTCGACGGCGCGGCCCGGGTGTACGACCCGATCGTGCGCGGCGAGCAGGGCGAGGACCTGTACGGCTGCTTCCTGAAGGACTACGCGCCGTGCGCCTGGTGAAACGACGAGGAGATAGCGATGCCATCTGACCACGACTCCTGGCCCACGCTGGACGAGCTGCTGCGCGAGGAGGAGGAGCTGGAGCGTACCGGCCTGTCCGAGACCGACGCGTACGAGCTGGGGATGCGCGCCGTGGCCGCCGCGAGCGAGCGGGGACTGCCGGTCGCGGTGGGCGTGTGGCGGGCCGGGCGTCAGCTGTTCCACTGTGGCCTGCCCGGCTCGACGCAGGACAACGACGCCTGGCTGCGCCGCAAGGGACGAGTGGTGATGCGGTTCGAGCACTCGTCGCTCTACGTGGCCCGACTCTGCCGGGACAAGAACGTGACGCTGGCCGAGCGCTACGGGCTGCCGGCCTCCCGGTATGCGGCCGCCGGGGGCGCGCTGCCGCTGCGCGTACGCGGCACCGGCGTGGTGGGCTGGATGGGCGTCTCGGGGCTTCCGCAGGTGGACGACCACCGCTTCGTCGTCGACATCCTGCGCGGCGCCGCGCAGTAGCGGGCGGAACCGCCGCCCGTCGGACGCCTGACGGGCGGCGGGGCGTGTCGGTCAGCCCGCCTGACGGTTGGCGCGCACGGCGCCCAGGATCACGCCGGGGGTGGCCAGCGACAGCGGGTGCGCGCGCATGGAGACGACCTCGTTGAACCGGCGTGCGATCGCCACGTCCGTGACGGTCGCCGTGAGGATCTGTCGACTCGCCCAGCTGGAGACCCGGTAGCCGCGCGGGTAGGGCCCGGCGACGTGCGGCAGTGCCAGATCGGCGGAGGTCGACGTCGACCACGCGGCGTCGACCACGACCTTCTGCAGGTCGAGGAAGTGGCGGGCGGGCAGGCTCAGGTCCGGGCCGGAGCGCAGGTACGTCGACAGGCAGGCCGCGTGCAGGGCCGCCGCCGTCATCCCCTGCCCGTACACCGGGTTGAACGACGCGACGGCGTCACCGACGCTGACGAGCCGAGCCGGAAAGCGCCGCAGCGCGTGGAAGTCCCGACGCCGGCTGTCGGCGTGGTGGTAGGTCTGGACGTCGCCGAGCATCTCCTGGTCGGCGACCGCGCCGAACTCGGGCGGGAACTGCTCACGCAGGCGTCGGACGAAGTCCTGCGCGGTGCGTCCGGGACGGTCGTCGCCGTAGCCGGCCATCATGGTCATCCAGCGGCCGTCCTCGATGGCGAAGAAGGCGGCCCCGACGACGTCCGTCATGGTCCGTGGGGTGTGCAGGGCCATGACGACGCGCATCTCCGGGCTCTGCTCGGGGCGTCGGAACAGCGCGGTCGCGTAGTTGAGGTGCACGGCCATCCGGCGGGTCGCGGGCCGCTCCCAGCCGGCCTGCTCCAGCCAGTCGGAGAGCCGGCTGGACCGACCCATGGCGTCCACCACCAGGTCACCGCCCTCGACGCCGGCGACCCCGTTGACCTCGCAGCGGACGCCGGTGACCTGGTCGCCCTCGAACACGAGCCCGGTGGCACGGGCGGTGACCGTCTTGACGTTGGGCAGTCGGAGCACCTGCTGACGGATCAGCCCCTCCAGCAACGGCCGGCTGCCCGCCAGGCTGTCGTCGTCGTCGGGTACGACCACCTTGCGACGGCCGTCGAGGTAGCTGCGCCGGGTGGCGGGTGGCGCCTCGACCGCGCCGTGGGCCAGCGCCTGCTGCCGGAATCCCGGGAACAGTTGCTCCAACTGCAGGAGGCCGCCGGGCAGCAGCGCGTGCAGTTGGGTGCCCTGGGGCACGCCGGGCCGGGCGCCGCTGACCTGCGGGTCGTCCCGATCGATGAGGATCACGCTCTCGGCGTGGTCGGACAGGACCCGGGCGGCCAGCAGGCCGGCGACGCTGCCGCCGACCACCACCGCCTTACCCAGGACCGGGTGTGGCTGCTCGGCAGGTCGCACGGCGTTCAACGCGGCGAAGACCCGAACCGGGGAGAGGGACATGGGGCTCTCCAAAGGAGTACGAGGTGTGGCACCGATCGTTGCACAGCGTTGAAGTCCCCCCGGCGCGTCCACGCCGGTGTCGGATTCCGGCCAGGGTGCGGTCGTTCAGCCCGCGACGACGGCCGGTTGCCGGTCCCGGCGACGCCCGGTGGCGTAGCTGACGATTCCCAGGCCCAGCCCGACGACCGCCAGGACCAGTCCCACCCGGGCCGGCGCGAGGTAACCGAGCCCGGCGGCGATCGCGACGCTGCCCAGCGCCGCGCCGAGGCTGTTCGCGATGTTCATGGCGGACTGGTTGAGGGCCGCGCCCATCAACTGGGCGCCGGGGGCGACCGTGATCAGGCGTGCCTGCAGGACCGGGCCGAGGTAGAGGCTCGTCGCGCCGACCAGGAACGCGCCCACGAACAGGCCCACCCGGTTCGACGCGACGAGGCTGAACACGCCGATGCTGACGATCATCGCCACGAAGCCGATCATCATGCTGCGGCGCAGGTCCCGGTCGGCGAGCCAGCCGCCCAGGGCGTTGCCGACGGTCATGCCGAGGCCGACCGCCACCAGCACCCAGGGCACGGTCGCGGCGGAGAGGCCGGCGACGTCGGTGGTGACCGGCGCGATGTACGAGTCGACCGCGAAGAAGCCGGCGAAGCCGATCGCGCCGATGGCCGCGACCAGCCAGACCTGCGAGGTCCGCAGCGCGCGCAGCTCGGCGGCCGGCGAGCCGTCCGCCGCCGCGGCGACCTCCGGGACGACCGCCAGCACCGCCAGCAGCGTGAGCAGGAAGACCCCGGCGATGACCAGGTACGCCGTACGCCATCCGGCCGCCTGCCCGAGCCGGGTGATCAGCGGTACGCCCACCACGTTGCTCACGGTCAGGCCACCGAGCACGGTGGCGAAGCCCCGGGCCTCGTTGCCGGGGCCCATCAGGGTCGCCGCGAGCAGGCCGGCCGCGCCGAAGTACGCGCCGTGCGGCAGCGCGGCGACGAACCGCGCGACAAGCACCAGCTCGAAGTTCGGGGCGATCGCGGAGGCGATCGTGCCGGCGGCGAAGAGGACGAGCAGTCCGAGCACGAGCTTGCGGCGGGGCAGACGCGCGCTGAGTGCGGCGATCAGCGGAGCGCCCACGACGACGCCCAGCGCGTACGCCGTGATCATCCAGCCTGCCTGCGCGACGGCGTCCGACGACGATCGGGCGTACTCCTGGGCGAGCAGGTCGCGTGCCATCTCGGGCAGCAGGCCCATCGCCACGAACTCCGTCAGGCCGACCGCCACGCCGCCCAGTGCCAGGGCCGCCAGCGCCGCAAGGCGCTGACCTCTGCTCAGTCCGTTCACCGAGCGAATTTAGCAACAGCGTTGCGTAATAGGCTGGCGAGATGACGCGCACCACAGCCGACGTGACGTTCCTGCGCGGATACAACCAGGCGCTCGTCATTGCCGTGGGGCGCACCGCGCGGACGTTCGAGCGGTCGACGGTCGTCGCCGCCACCGGTCTCACGCCACAGGCGGTCTCCAAGGTCATCGCCCGCCTGACCGCCGACGGGCTGATCCGCCCCGCCGGCGTCCGCCGCCCCGGCATCGGCAAACCCGCCGTCGTCTACGAGTTGGTCCCCGACAGCCGGTACGCGATCGGCGCGCACGTCGCCCGACGCACGCTGCGACTGGTCCTGGTCGACCTCGCCGGCGCCGTGCGCCACTCGACGGTCAGCCCGCTGCCGGAGGACTTCACCCCGGAGCAACTTCTCGACGTCCTGTGTGCCGGCATCGACGCGATCACCGCCGACACCGCCCCACGGGGCCGCCTGACGGGGGTGGGCCTCGGCATGATCGGGCCGCTCGACCACGCCAACGGCCTCGTCCGCGACGCGCACGGCCTGCGGCACTGGCACGACGTACCGCTGCGCGCGCTGGCCGAGGCGCGCCTGGGGCTGCCGGTGCACCTGGACAAGGATGTGACCGCCGGGATCACGGCCGAGGCGTGGCGGCGCGGCGCGACGTTCGGTGACGCGGCGCTCATCATGGTCGAATCCGGCATCGGCGGCGGCTTCTGGCTGGGCGGCGCCGCCCACCGGGGCGCGCACACCAACGCCGGTGAGTTCGGGCACACGGTCGTCGACCTGGACGGGCCCGGCTGCGTCTGCGGACGGCACGGCTGCCTGGAGGTCGTCCACCTGCGCGCCACCGAGGCGGGGGACGTTCCCCGCGCGGCCCGCGTCCTGGCGGTCGGCGTCGTCAACCTGCTCCAGACCCTCGACCTCGCCCATGTGGTGCTGGCCGGCGCGGATCTGCTGCGCCACGCGGAGGTCTACCGCGCCGCGGTCGAGCAGGCCGTCCGCACGGACGTGCGGCGTACGGACTGGCTGGCCCCGACGGTGACCCTGTCCAGCCTGGGCGCGGACGTGATCGCCGCCGGCGCCGCGATGCAGGTCCTCGACCAGCTCTACGGCATCCCCGACCTCACCGTCGGCGCCCCGCCCACGATCGCTCGACGGCCCTCGTTCCGGACAGCCGGGGCGTAGGGGCGGCTACCGGGGGACGGCGTCCGTGTAGACGCAGCCGTTGCCCGGGCTCTCGCTGGCGCTGATCACCGCGTCGAGCCGGTCCCTGACCTGGGCGAGTTGGTCGATCTGCCGGGTGATGCGAGCACGTTCGGTGGTCAGCAGGGCGCGGGACTGCGGGGTGTTGACCTTGGCGTCGACGCAGGGCAGCAGATCCAGGATCGTCCTGCTGGACAGACCAGCGGCGTACAGCGTCTGGATGAGCTGGACGCGGTCGACCGCCTCCTCGTCGTAGTGGCGCTGGCCGCCGCCGCTGCGCCCGGGGATCAGCAGCGACTGCTCCTCGTAGTAGCGCAGGGCGCGCACCGACACACCCGTGCTGGCGGCGAGTTCTCCGATCCGCACGACCCCTCCCCTCGCCTGGTGACGCCGACAACACTTACCTCTCACGTCAGCGTCAGCTTTTAGCGTGGTTCACGACCGGGTCGCTGTCGCCGGCATGATCCGGGACAGGAACACCGTCGCGTCCTTCTCGGTGGCGGAGGCGGTGGCGCTCGCGACCACCAAGATCGTCGGCTATGCGGCGGCGGCCGCCCTGCGTGACCGCCTCGCACCAGGTGCCGCCGTGCTGCTGTTCGGTGGGATGGCGAAAGACCAAGGGCGCGCCCCCAGCCCCGTCGGGCGGTCGGACGGCGAGGGCTAGAGCTTCGCGGCGCCCGCCTCGGCGGCCTCCTGCACGGCCGAGGTACGACGAACCTCGGCCCGCTGGTCGCCCGCGTCCTCCCGGTCGGCGGCGGCCAACCGGGCCACCCGGTTGGCGCTCGGCGCGGCCTGGTCGCCCGTCACACCGCCCCGGATGCGGTTGTTCGCGGCCACCTGCGCCGCCGGGTTGTTGCCCGTCACGGTCAACTGACCATCGATGATGTTGTCGTCGACGGTGACGCCACCGGTGGTGCTGCTGACGCTGACGTCAGTGCCCCAGTAGCCGCCGGAGGCGCAACTGTCCAGGGCGCCGTTCGGGCCGAGCTGGACGCCGCCGAGGTTACCGGCGAACGTGGCCCGGCCCCGGACGGCGCTGCCGCACACGACGCTCCCGGTGGCGCTGTTGAGCACCGACAGGGTGCCGTCGACGAACGAGTCGTGCACGTCGGTGTAGTAGGTGCCGGTGCTGCTCAGGTTGCGCGTCACCTGGGTGCCGTCGTCGAGCCGTACCTCACCGGCGCCGACGGTGACGTTGCCGCCGATCGTCGACGCCTCGGCGAACAGGAAACTGTCGATGGTCGCCGAGCCCTTCGGCCGGACGGTCAACGCACCGGTCTGGGCGTCGGACAGGAAGAGGCCGTAGCCTCCGGCGGCCAGCACCACCTGGCCGTCGACCGTCGTCTCGGTGGCGTCGAGGTAGCCGTCGGCGGCGACGCGTACCTCGCCGCTGACCCGGCCGCCGGTCACCACCAGGTTGGCGCCGGCGGCGACCGTGACGTTGCCGGTGATCGTGGTGCCGGTCAGCGCACAGGACTCACCGGCCGGAACGAGCAGGTCGTTGGGCACGGTCACCGCACCGCCCGTGCCGATGCAGTGGGTGACCAGGTCGGCGTGGGCGGTGGGCGCCACGGCCAGCACCGAAGCGGCGATGACGGCGCTCACGGTGGCCAGCTTGGCGACGGTACGTCCGGGCATCGTGGTACTCCCTCTCGATGGGATTCGGGTGCTCATGCGCCGACGTCCGATCGGGCCGCGGCCCGGACGATGGCGCCCTGCTGGCGCTTGTTGAGCGTTCCGGCGGTCACCAGCGCGGCGGTAACCGCCTCGACGTGCCGGACGAAGCCGGCGTGGCCGGGGTAGTCGGCGTGCTCGTCGATCAGGTCGTTGATGGTGCAGCCGTCGCCGGTGTCGACGTTGGCCACTCCGGTGTCGGCGCCGTCGATGACCACCGTGTCGCGTGTGTCGGACGCGGGGCAGGCGTCGGTGCCGTCGGCCACCACGGTGAACGTCGCCGACTGCTCGGCGGAGGTGTTCTGCGCGGTGTCGGTCGCCCGGTAGCGCAGGGTGTGCGCCCCCACGGTGCGCACGGCGACCGGCGCGGTGTACGCGGTCCACGCCCCGGTGTCGAGGGCGTACTCGAGCCGCGCCACATCCGAGTCGGCGTCGGTGGCCGTGACGGTCACGGTCGCGCCGCCGACGTAGGCGCCGTCCCCGTTCCGGTCGCCGGCCACCGTCGCCGTGACGGTGGGTGGGGTGGTGTCCTCGGCCGGCGGCGCGACGACCGTGAAGTGGGCCATCTGCTCGGCCGAGGTGTTGCCGGCGACGTCGGTGGCCCGGTAGTGCAGCATGTGCATCCCGGCGGCGGTCACCACGATCAGGTTCGTGTACGCCGTGAAGGCGGCGCCGTCGAGGGCGTACTCGATGGTGGCGACTCCCGACCCGGCGTCGGTGGCCGTCAACCTTGCGGTGGCCGTACCGATGTAGTTGCCGTCGCCGTCGCGGTCGCCGGCCAGCGCGGCCGTGACCACCGGCGCGGTGGTGTCCTCCTCGGACGGCTCGACGACCCGGAACGACACCGAGCCGACCGCGCTGGTGTTGCCGGCCTGGTCGGTGGCGCGGAACTGCACCGAGTGGTCGCCGACCGCGCTGGCCTGCACGGGCTGGGTGTACGGCTGGAAGCTGGTGTCGTCGACCTGGTATTCGACGGTCTCCACACCGGAGTCCGCGTCGGTGGCCGTGACGGTCACCGTCGCCGCGCCGACGTAGTTGCCGTCGCCGTCGCGGTCACCGGACACGGCGGCGGTGACGGTCGGAGGCGTGGTGTCGCCGCCTCCCCCGCCGTCGGTGACCACCAGTTCGCCGACCATCTGGCTGTGGCCGGGGATCGAGCAGAAGTAGCGGTACCGGCCCGGGGTCAGCGTGACGGTCGCCTGGTGGCGGCCGTCGTTGGCGTCGAACGGACTGGCCAGGATGTTGAGGGTGACGTCGTGGTTGTAGCCCTCGGTGAACGTGTCGAAGGTCAGCGTGTGCGGCATCCCGGTGGTGTTGCCGGTGGCCGCGCTGTTCTCCCAGATGATCGTCGTAGCACCGGCCACCGCGGTGGTGGGCGTGGACTTGTAGCGGGTGGTGTTGTCGTCGGCGGTCCAGGTCAGCACCTGGTCCGCGGCGGCGCGCGGTGCGGCGGACGCGGGCGGCGCGGCCAACGGGGTGACCGTGAGCAGGATCGCCGCCAGCGCGGCCGTGAGTCGTCGGATCATCGTCTCTCCTAGAGTTCCCGCACGCGGATGTTGCGGAACTCGGTCAGGTCGTTGTCACCGTGGTTCTGCAGGCCGATGAAGCCGCGCAGGAACTGCCGCAGGTCGGTCGGCGGGTCGCCGGCCCGGGAGGACTGCTTGCCCGGCGTGTTGTCGAACTCGTTGATCACCACGCCGCTGCGGATCATCGTGTAGTGCTGCCCGACCACCCGGATCTCGTAGTCGTTCCACCCGTTCTTCGGGGTGACGCCGGCCTCGGCGAGTGGCACCGGGTCGAAGTTGTAGACCGATCCGGTCTTCTGCGGCTCGCCGCTGTCGCCGTCGTAGATCTGGATCTCGTGTCCGCAGTAGATCGCCATCCAGGCCGTCGAGGTCCGCGCCGACCCGATGGTGCCGCAACTGCCCGGTGGCCGCTGCTCCAGCGGAACCCGCAGGTCCGGGAACCGGATGAAGACACCGGTGTTGGCCCGGTTGGTGCCCGGCGCGATGTCCTTGAACTGCACCTTCAGCGAGAAGTCGCCCAGCTCCTTGGCGTGCCAGAGCATGCCGAGCCCGCCGCTGGAGCGCAGTGCCCCGTCCGGCTGGATGCTGAACGACCCCGTGGGCGCCTGCTGCCAGCCGCGCAGCGACTCGGCGGTGCCGTCGTAGAGCGGTTCGTACCCGGTGCGACCGTCCCGGCCGATGTCGGACGCGGCGGCCAGGCGGGTGAGTGTGCCGGACTCGCGGGCGTTGAGCAGACCGTCGTCCTGCAACGTGCGGGTCACCGCGCTGACGTGCCGGACGAAGGCATTGTGGTCGGGCCAGGCGCTCTCGTCGTCGATCAGGTCGTTGATCGTGCAGCCCTGCCCGACCGTACGACTGGGCACGCCGGTGTCCGTGTCGCCGAGCCACACCGTGCCCCGGGCGTCGGGCACCGCGCAGCCGACCGTGACCGCGGTCCGCACGGTCGCCGTCTCGCCGTCGGCGTACGTGACGGTGAGCTTCGCGGTGTACGTGCCGACCTTGGCGTACGTGTGCCGGGGGTCCACCTCGGTCGATGTGGCGCCGTCGCCGAACTCCCACCGGTGGCTCACGCCGCCCGAGCGGGAGCCGGTGAAGGCGATCGTCAACGGCTTGTTCTGCACGGCCACCGAGGTCGCGGCGGGCACCGGGGTGGGCGCGCCACCGGTGTAGGTGATCCGGATCAGCTTCTGGTTGGGGTTCAGGCTGAAGAACCCGCCTCCGTAGTCGAGCAGGTAGAGCGCGCCGTCCGGGCCGAACTTGGCGTCCATCCAGCTCTGCAGCCGGTTGTCGCCGTTGCCACTGGGGATGATCGCCCGCAGCGACTCGGCGTACACCGGCGGGGCGGCGTTCGGCACGCCGGCCTCGTCGACGGTGGCCGCGACCCGGTTGGCCGCGTTCGACTGGTCGCCGATGAACCACTTGCCGTCCCAGTGTTCCGGCCAGGCAACGCCGCTGGCGGTGTCGACGAGGCTGCGGTGGTAGGTGGGGCCGGACATGATGGCCTGCCCGCCGCCGCGCAGGTACGGCTGTGTGTAGGTGGCGTCGGCGGCGACGTAGGTGGGCAGGCCGCTGCCGTCGGTCCGCTTCGGGAAGACCGGACCGCCGCCGTCGGGTGAATACCAGATCATGTTGTCCCGGGCGGCGGGGATGTCCACCAGACCCGTGTTGCGCGGCGAGGTGTTCTTCAGGTTGCCGCAGTCGTACCAGCCGGTCAGCACGGTGGCGTCGGTGTTGCTGCGGTCCCGGTACGGCTGCCGGTTACCCATGCAGTACGGCCAGCCCTGGTTACCGGCCGAGGTGATGATGGTGGCCGTCTCGTACTTCGCCGGGCCCAGGGTGGGGCTGGGCGACAGGGCGTCGGGGCCGACCCAGCCGGCGGTCAGCCACTGGCGCACCGGGTCGATCTGGAGGCGGGCGATGTTGCGGACGCCCATCACGTAGATCTCCGGCCGGGTCTTCTCGGTGCCCGGTGGGAAGAGGTTGCCCTCCGGGATGGTGTACGTGCCGTCCGGCTCCGGGTGGATCCGGATGATCTTGCCGGCGAGGTCGTTGGTGTTACCCGACGTGCGGCGGGCGTCCTGGAAGGAGATGCCCTGGTACTCCTCGGTCCAGTTGTTGCCGGAGTAACCCTGCGGCCCCTCGGAGGAGTTGTTGTCGCCGGAGCCGACGTAGAGGTTGCCCTTGGCGTCGAACGCCATGCCGCCGCCGGCGTGGCAACAGCTGTGGATCTGCACCGGGAACTGCAGCAGGTCCTTGCGGGTGCCCTGGTCGATCGTCTGGGTCACCCGGTCGTACGTGAAGCGCGAGACGGTGCGCTGCCCGACCCGTTTCACCCGGTCGATCGACTCGTGCGGCATCCAGTAGACGTAGAGCCAGCCGTTCTCGGCGAACGCCGGGTCGGGCACGATGCCGAGCAGGCCCTCCTCGTTCTTCACCAACTCCGAGCCGCTGCCCCGGTTGCCCATCACCTCCAGGGTGGTGAGCAGTTTGACCTGCCTGCTGCGCGGGTCGAAGGAGTGGATGGTGCCGCAGCCCAGGCCGACCTTCGGGTCGTTCCAGTCCGCGATCGGGCCGCTCGGGCAGGCCGCCTTGCCGACGTAGAAGACGGTGCCGTCGGGCGCGATGGTGAGCCCGTGCGGCTCGCCGATCTGGTCGAGCTGCCCGGCCTGGTTCGCGGCGGTGAGCCGCTCGACCTTGTAGTTCGCGGCGATCGTCGCCTGGCAGTCGCCGCGTACGCGGCCGGTGGTCCAGTTCAGCGCCCCGGTCAGGTGCGCGCGGAACGCCTCCTCGCCGTAGCTGCCCTCGGTGTGGCCCATGCCCGTGTAGAACGACCGACCGCCGTCGTAGTCCCGGCACCAGGACACCGGGTGGAACGGGCCGTTGGCGCCGGGGCCCGGGTCGTAGTGCCGCTCCTGCACCTGGGCGAGGGTGTGCACCGAGCCGAGCGGGTTCGGGTCCCAGTTGTCCCAGCGGTCACTCCGGGTGAGGGTCCGGGGCAGCGTCGCGGTGGCCGGGTGTTTGCGGTCCAGGATGTCGACCGCCGCCCGGTTCACCGGGGTCGGCGGCGGCGCGGTGGCCGCGCCCGTGAACAGGCGCAGGTCGGCGAGCTGGATCAGCGGCTCACCGCTGTTGGCCGTGATGTTCAGCCGGTAGCGGGTGAACTCCTGCGGCGTGGCGATGTCGAACCGGCGGGTCTGGAACCGCTCCGCGAAGGTCTGGTTGGTGCGCTGGTCCAGATCGGACCAGCTCTGGCCGTCGGTGGAGCCCTGCAGGGTCCAGTCCTTCGGGTCCCGCCCGACGAAGTCGTTGGCGGACGTCAGCGCGTACCCGGTGATCCGCTTCGGCGCGGCCAGCTCGTACGCCACCCAGGCCGTGGGGGTGCGGACCAGCCACTTCGTGTTGGCGTCGCCGTCGGTCAGCTTCTCCTTGGTCTCGCTGGGCAGGTTCTCGCCGCTGGCGGTCACGCGGGCCACCGGCTCGGCCACCGGGATCGCGCCGGCCGGGCGGGCGCCGATCAGGCCGGTGAACCAGGTCGAGTCGACCTGCGCGCGGGCGGCGTCGGCGATGCCGACGAAACCACCGCCGGCCTTCATGTAGGCCTGGAGCGCCGACTCCTGGTCGCGGTTGAGCGCGGCGCCCGTCGCGGACAGGAAGACCACGCTCCGGTACGCGGACAGCTTGGTCGGAGTGAACACACCCGGGTCCGCGGTGGCTGTGACATCGATGTCATGACTGGCCGCAAGTTGTCGGATGGTGTCCACGGCGCGGGCCACCGGGTCCTGCTGCTGGGCCACCGGCCCGTGGAACACGAGCACGGCCGTCCTGGTCTGCTGCGCCTGCGCTGGTGTCGCGGTCACCGTTCGCGGCGCGGCTGCCGCCGCCGTGGCCGTGGTCGTGGTCGTGGTCGTGGCTGGGATCAGCGTGGCGAAGGCCGCTACCGCGGCGAGGGCTCGTCGTACGTCTCTGACCATCCCCGTCCCCACTTTCGGTCAGCTTCCGGGCGTGTGGGTGTGGCCCTGGAACCGGTGGATCGCCTCCTCGGCGCCGGGGGGCATGCTGCCGTCGGCGTTGCGCACCAGGAAGATCCCGGCCATGCCGCCGTCGGAGTGGTTCTGCACGTGGCAGTGGTACATCCACGCGCCGGGTCCGACGCCCTCTCCGGCCAGCACCTGGAACCCGAACGAGCTGCCCGGGTTGAGGTCCTTGTTGTCGACGACCAGGCTCGGGTCGGCCGGTCCTTCGAGCATTCCGGTGCGGTTGTCCGCCCAGCGGTGCGCGTGCAGGTGGAAGGTGTGGAAGAGGTTGCCGTGCCCGATGGCGAGCCACTCCACCCGCTGGCCCAGGTTCGCCTCGAACATGGGTGTGTTCGGGGCCATCAGGTTGTTGATCGTCATGTCGTGGAACACGACGGTGAACTGCTTCTCCGGCAGGATGTCGCCCCGACGTCGGACGACCAGCGCGCCGTACAGGCCCTTCGCGACTCCGGCGGTGCCGTGGTCGGTGCCCATGGCGTGGTCGTGGTAGTGCCAGTAGCCGGCGCTGCCCGGCATGTACCGGCGGCCCGCCGCGGCGACCATCTCGTGCGAGCGCCAGACGTACGTCCGCGTCTCGCCCGGGTTGTTGAAGGAGTCGTTGAACGGGCTGCCGTCCGAGTCGGTGCTGTAGTCCACCCCGTGCGGGTGGATGGACAGCCGCTGCGTGGTGGTGTTGACCAGCGTGATCTCCACGGTGTCACCCTCGTAGATCTCCAACACCGGCCCCGGCACGGTGGCCTGGCCGGGCGCGAGGCCGTACCCGAACAGCCCGCCGGGCAACTGCTCGGCGTAGATGGTGACCTTCCTGGTCACTCCGGCGGCGGCCTGGGCTGGGCTACCTCCGAACGCGCCACCGAGCGTGGGGGCGGACGCGCCCAGCGCTGAAGCGGCGAGTGCCCCGGTGGCGATCAGTGATCGGCGGGACAGGTGGCGATGGGAGCCAACGGCGTGATCGTCCATGGGTCTCCGTTCCCGACCGGGCGAAGACGCGACGAGCGCAGGGTGCATCGACCGCCGAGCACAAGGCGGCAGCACGACTGGGGTGAGGATCGTCGCGGACTTCGCTCGCAAGACTCAGAACTTTCGATGGATGAACCCAACTTATTGACCCGTAAGGCAAATAGTTGATGGTCAGGAGGCGTACGTATTCAGCTTGAGGTAGCCGTTTGAGGCAACCACGGCCCGGTGGTGAACAGCTGTTTGAGGACGTCGAGGG